>DASYKL010000795.1:0-3357 GCA_035995405.1 Chloroflexota bacterium | reverse complement strand
CCATCGAGGATTCCAGGGGGGCGGCAGGACGGTTCGCGAACGGCGCGACCAGGGGATCGAAGAAGCGTTTGAGGCAGCGTGGTCGCACTTCTACGTCGACACGGCGGGCACCGGTGGCTGGTCACCGGCAGTAGAAATGGCTGTGCGCGTCGTCGGCTCTGAGAGGATACTCTTCGGCTCCGACTACCCGTTGGAGTCACACTCCGGTGCGACCGTCGGCGAGCTGGTGGACATGGTTCGCAATTTGCCAGGAGACGCCAGTCAGCAGGTGGCCATCCTGAGCGGCAATGCTCGCACGCTGTTCCGCTTGAGCGACCTACAGGTCCGCTAGACCGGGTGGTCTACCGCTGCTCGAACGTGAGGCGGAGTGCCGGATTGGAGCGCGAATGCCGTTTGTTCCGCCACCGGCCGGTGGTCCACATCCCGCGGTACGACGAACACGTCACCAGCCTGGAGCCGCGCAGCCGCCCCGCCCTGGAGCTCGATCGCGAAGGCGCCCTGCCAACAGATGAACAACTCGTCCTGGTCGTGGCGGTGCCACGGAAAAGCACCCTCCAGACGGACGAGCCGCAGGGCCGTGTCGTTGAAGCCGACGAGGTCGCGCGAATGCCAGGCCTCCTCGAGTGCAGCTACTTGCTCTGGGATGGAAATGGATGCAACGTCCATTCGACCTATCGATGTTGGCACATCCGCCGCCGCTCGTCATGCTCGGAGCCGAGCTTTCACTTCCGCCAGGCGGCGTTCGAGGTACACGCGTTCTGCCGCGTTTTCGGCCAATTCCAGCGCTCGCGTGTAGGCGACGGCGGCTTCGGTGGAGCGGTCGAGCCGCCGCAACAGGTCCGCTCGGGCGGCATGGAGCCAGCGATAGCCATCGAGCGGTCCGGCCACTTCCGGACGGTCCATGAGCGCCAGGCCACGGTCAAGCCCTTCCGCCATGGCCACGGCAACGGCGCGATTGAGTTCGACGATGGGTGACGGGCTGACTTCGCCGAGCAGCTCATACAGTGCCCTGATCTGCCGCCAGTCTGTGTCAGCGGACGTTTGCGCGTCGGCATGGATGGCCGCAATGGCCGCCTGGAGTTGGTACGGCCGCGGTCGTCCGCGCCGCAGTGCATGTTCGACGAGGGTGCGGCCCTCGGCAATTTCGGCCTGATCCCATACCGAACGGTCCTGCTCCTCCAAGGTCAACGGTCCATCGTTAGCGGCGGACAGGCGTGCCGCTCGCCGCGAGTCATGGAGGAGCATCAACCCCAGGAGGCCGCTGACCTCCGGTTCGTCGGGCATGATTGCCAGCAGTGCGCGGCCCAGTCGGATCGCTTCCGTGCAGAGCTCGCCGCGAGTGAGCAGCTCGCCGCCGGACGCCGAGTAGCCTTCGTTGAAAATCAGGTACACCACGGCCAGCACAGCGTCGAGCCGCTCTGGCAACACATGGTCGGCGGGCACCTGGTATGGAATGCCTGCTTCGCGAATTTTGCGTTTGGCTCTGGAAAGGCGTTGACCCAGCGTCGGTTCAGGGACGAGCAGGGCGCGTGCAATCTCAGCAGTCGAGAGTCCGCCTAACGTGCGCAGCGTCAAGGCGACCTGCGCCTCGAGAGCCAGCGCTGGATGACAGCACGTAAATATGAGACGCAGCCGATCGTCGGTGAGTGTCTCGTGGTCGTCGCCGTAGATGGCCACATGGTCCTCCGCGATCGCCGCCGGTTCGTCCAGCGCCGCATATTTCTCGAGGCGGCGACGTTCGCGACGCCAGATATCGATGGCTCGGCGCTTGGCGGTGGTGGCGATCCAGGCGGCGGGATTCGGCGGAACCCCATCGCCTGCCCAGCGCTCGAGGGCGACCGTGAACGCATCCTGGATCGCCTCCTCCGCCAGCTCGAAGTCGCCCAACGAGCCGATTAAGGAAGCGATGACCCGGCCGTACTCGGCGCGAAATACGCGCTCGATCGCGGTCCGAGCCTCTGCCGTCTGGTTTACGCCCTCGAGCACCAGGTGGTTCACGTTTCGACTAGCCCATGGGCCAGATCGGGCGAATCTCGACCGCGCCGCCGTCCGTGAGATGGGGCATCTTGCTGGCCAGCTCCACGGCTTCGTCGAGGTTGGCCGCCTCGACCATGTAAAAACCGCCAAGCTGCTCTTTTGTCTCCGCGAACGGCCCGTCGGATAGCAGGCGATTGCCGCCGTTGACGCGCAGCGTCGTCGCAGTGGCAGTCGGCCGCAGCCGCTCGCCGCCGAGGATCTTGTTCGACGCGACCAGGTCATTGGTATAGGCTGCCCAGGCCTCAGTTCGCGCTCCATTGTTCAGTCGGCTCTCGTCGCCGCAGATCAACAACAGGTACTTCACGAGTATGTCTTGCTCCGTCTGAATCGATTAGGCTGATCGGTTTGCCCACTTACTCTACGAACGGTCGCATCGGATTTCGACAGCCCCAGCGACGAGAATTCGGGCGCCGGAGCCGCTGACGTGGCGCGCGCGCAGTGTGTCAGCACCTGCTGAGCCAGTCGGACCAGGGGAGGCGACGGTGTCGCCCGCGTCGAAGAACGCGGCGCGGATCAGACCGACTGATTGTTGCGGATGAAGCGTCCGCCGAGGAACAGCACTACAGCTACGGCGAAAAACGCGATGGCGTGCTTGACGTGCATCTGCATCGGGTCGGACGAAAAGGCGAGGACGTGGTAAATGTTCGGGATCAGGTAATAGACGCCGACCAGCACCGAAAGTGCGGCCAGGATCCACGCCACGGTGGGAAGCATTGGTCTTGTTCTGTCTCCTGTTTACGGGTGAATTGCCAGGAACGCCAACGAGCCGAGCCCGGCGATGATGCAGTAGTAGCCAAACGGGTCGAGGCGGCCGTTTTCGAAGTAGCGCATAAGAAATTTCGTGCTGAGGTATGCCGCCACGCCGGCGACGATCCCGCCGACGATGGCAATGATCAGTGTCGAGGTCGAGCTGCCTGCTAATTGTGGGATCTCCAGCACGCCCGCCGCACCAATAATCGGGGTGGCCAGCAGGAAGCTATACGTGGCAGCGTCTTCGTGGCTCAAGCCGGCACGCAAGCCAGCCACCATCGTCACGCCCGAACGGGACATGCCCGGAATCAGCGCGATTGACTGCGCCAGGCCGACGAGAATCGCCGCACGCCAGCTCAAGGTCGCGAACGGCCGCAGGTTGGCGGCGGCTTCGGCCGTCGGCGCCAGCATCGTTTGGGTTGCCAGGCCGCCGCGTTCGACCGACTGCACGGTGCGAGCAGGGGTGCGCTCCGCAGCCAGGGCGTGTCGACGGGCTCGCTCGCCGACGACCAGCACCACCCCATTTACGCACAGGAATGCGGCCGCGACGAGAGGATTGGCGAAGAGCTG
>DASYKL010000794.1:0-5995 GCA_035995405.1 Chloroflexota bacterium | reverse complement strand
CACCGTTCGCACTGGCCGCGGCGGGAATCGGGCTGGGCCTGTCCATCTTCGTCGTCGCGATTGCGCCGCAGCCCTATCCGACGTGGCTCGTCCTGGTGCTGGTGGCCTATTTCGCCGTGCTGGCTGTGGGCGCAGCGCTCGCGTTTGTCTGGCAGGCGAAAAGCGCGACTGGTGTGACCCGCCGGCGGTTGCAGTGTGTCGCGTGGGCCTCGGTTGTGCTTGGTATAGACATCCTGCTGGCGGGCCTCGCGCCGCTTGCGCCAGGCTTCAGCGGCGCCCTGGTGGCGCTCGGCGGCCTGTGCGGACTGGCCTCCGGGGTGCTGTACTTCATCGGTTTTGCGCCGCCGGTCTGGGTGCGTCGGGCGTGGCAAGAGCCAGCGCTCCGCGCCTTCATTGGCCGTAGCGCCCAGCTCGCGGGCGAGCCGGACGTCGTCGCCACCATCCACGAATTGGAGGATGGAGCGGCCGCCGCGCTCGGGACGGCGACCGCCATCGGCGTGTGGCTGGAAGCGGAAGGCCGTTTGCGCTTTTATCTGCATGAGACGAGCCCGGCGACGCGGGTCGATACACCGGCCGAAGGCGTCGCCATGCAGTCAGAGCATGCGTTTCTGGATCTGGCGCCGGGCACCATGATCGCTGGCCAGTCATTCGCCAGGCAGGCGCCGATTTTTTCCTCAAATGCGCCGCGCGACGATCCGCAATTCGCTGACTACTACCGCTCGACTGGCTCGCGGGCTGCGCTGGCCGCGCCAATCACGGCGGCGACCCGGCGGCTGGGCGTGATGGTCGGCTACGCCGCACGCGCACCGGTCTTCGCCGACAGCGACCTCGAGCTGATGCAGCTGCTCGCCGATCAGGCGGCGGTCGTGTTGCAAACGCGGGTGCTGATCGAAGAGTCGGCGCGGGCGCGAGCGCGCGAGGAGTCTGACCGCCTCAAAGACGAGTTCCTGGCCAGCGTTTCACATGATCTGCGTAATCCGCTGACCGCGGTGCAGGGTGTGACGCAGGTCCTCGAACGACGGCTGGCGCGCGAGATGTCGGTCGACCCGGATCGCCTCGCGGTTGCGTTGTCGAACATTCGCACGTCGAGCACCCAAATGGCCGGCTTGATCGACCAGCTGCTGGACTATGCGCGCATGCGGATGGACCGCCCGCTGGAGTTGTCGCGTCGTCCAACGGACCTGGTGGACCTGGCGCGTCGGTCGGTAGAGAGCTATGCCGCGGTCAGCGATCGCCATAAGCTGCGATTCGATTCGCCACCGCAGCCGATTGTCGGCGAGTGGGATCAACCGCGGCTCGAGCGCGTCGTGCAGAATCTCATCGGCAACGCGGTCAAGTACAGCCCGGACGGCGGCGAGATCGTAGTGCGGGCCGCGACCTCGACGGAGGGCAATAACCTGTGGGCGGTCTTGACCGTGCGCGACCAGGGATTGGGGATCCCGTCTGAGGACGTGCCGCTTATCTTCGACCGTTTCCACCGCGCGGCCAACGTGCAGCAAATCGCCGGCACCGGGCTGGGGCTGTCGGCCGCACGCCAGGTAGTGCAGCAGCATGGTGGCTCGATCGACATCGCCAGCACCGAAGGGGCGGGGACGACGGTGACGGTGCGTCTGCCGCTCGGAGGACCAGACGAGTTGCCCTCGGGGCCGGACGAGCCGCTCGTCGATCAAAGGACCACCTCTGTGAAGCCGACCGGCGAGCTGCGCGTCGCGCTGCAGGGCGGCCTCAACTAGGGCTGCTGGTCGCCTGTCCGGCGACCAACGCCGCTCTCAGACTGCTCCAAGGTTGGTCCACCATAGTCATGCGTAACGGAGAGGTCCTGTGGTAGTTATGGTTGGATCAATGGACGTGTTGCTGGTCGAGGATGACCCGCGTATCGCGCGAGTCGTCGAGCGGGCCTTGACGGATGTCGGTCACCGCGTGGAAGTGGCCCACGACGGGCTGGAAGGTTTGACGAGCGCTGAGCGTGGCACGCACGACCTGGTCGTGCTCGACGTGATGCTGCCCGAGATGGATGGCATGGAAGTCGCTCGTGAGCTGCGTCGTCAGCACCTGCGGACGCCGATTTTGATGTTGACGGCGCGTGATGCGGTGCCGGATCGCGTGCGCGGCCTCGACGCTGGGGCCGACGACTACCTCACCAAGCCGTTTGCGTTGGAAGAGCTGTTGGCCCGCGTGCGAGCGCTCGGCAGGCGCAACGGCGAAGGCGCCGAGGATCAGCTGACCGTTGGCGAGCTGGTGCTTGACCTCGCTCGACACGAGGCACGTCGGGCTGGCCAGACCATCGAGCTGACGGCCAAGGAATTCGACCTGCTGGCGTACCTGATGCGTAATACGGGTCGTGTGCTCAGCAAAGACCAGATCACCGAACACGTCTGGGGCTACGATAGCCAGGCGACCTCGAATGTCGTGGAGATCTACATCCATTACCTGCGCGACAAAGTCGATCGCGGTTTTTCGCGACCTTTGATTCGCACGGTACGCGGCGTTGGTTACACCATAAAGGAGTAGATCAGAGGCTCCTGACGTTGTAGGACGCGGGTACAGGAGAAACCGACCACCTTTCGTGCAAGCTTTGTTCGCGCGCATCCGCTGGCGGCTCGTCGGCTGGAACACGCTGGTTTTGGGATTGCTGCTCGTCCTCCTGGGCGGGATGGTGTACGTCGCCTTGTCTCGGAGTTTGCTCGACGAAGTGGATCGCACGCTGCTGACCGAAAGCGAGCAGGCAATTCCGGTGCTGTTTCCGCGGTCGGCCGAGAATCCGGGGGTCGGTCCGAGCGGCCCGCGACCGACTGGACCTCCTGGCGCCGCTCGCGGGCGCGAAGGGTATCGGGGCGGCGTCTTCTATCTGGCCATGCTGCCCGACGGAACGGTGCTGGCCAATCCGCAGCAAGTGAATCCAGGCGACCTGGTCTGGCCGCAAACACGTGAGCCAACCTACGCCACGATTCAGCTCGGCGATGGCGAACTGGCTCGCGCCGTGTTACGGCGGACTCCGGATGGCGGACTGCTGGTGGTCGGCGAGAGTTTGACACCCGAACAGACGGCGCTGCGCTCGCTGATCTTCGTGCTGGTGGCCGGCGGCGGGATTGGATTTCTGTTGTCGTTGGCGGCGGCGTGGTTCCTCTCCGGACGTGCACTGGTCCCCATTCAGCAAGCCTTTCAGCGACAGCAAGAGTTCGTCGCCGACGCGTCGCATGAGCTACGCACGCCATTGACCGTGCTGCGCTCGGCGACTGATCTGCTCAACCAACATCGCGAGCAGCCGCTGGAATCGAACGGCGAGCTTTTCGACGACGTGCGCGCCGAGATCGCCCGCATGGAGCGCCTGGCGCAAGATCTGCTGACCCTGGCTCGTTCGGATGCTGGCGGCGTCGAGCTGATGACTGCGCCACTCGAGCTGGCCGATATGGCTGCCGAGGTTGTCCGGCGGACCACGCCGCTGGCGCAAAGCCAGGGCGTCCGCCTGGCACTGCACCTGGACCCCCAGCCGGCGACCGTGGAGGCCGACCCGGATCGGCTCCAACAGGTGCTGTACATCTTGATCGATAACGCCATCAAACACACGCCGTCCGGCGGTGCGATCGACGTACGCGTCCAGCGCCACGGCCAGACTGCCCAGATCGAAGTAGCCGATACAGGCTCTGGCATCTCGCCCGAGCATCTGCCACGCATCTTCGACCGGTTCTATCGCGGCGACAAGGCCCGCGCCCGAGCGCAAGGCGGCACCGGGCTGGGGTTGGCGATTGCCAAAATGCTGATCGAGGCGCACGACGGCCAACTGCAGCTGGCGAGTACGGTCGGTGTTGGTACGCAGGTGACAGTGACGTTGCCGCTGGTCCATCCCAGGGGCAGCCTGAGCGGCCGCATCGGTGAGCTGGCGGCGCACCTGCCTCATTCCACCGCGCGGCAGTAAGCTCGACGCGTGACTCACAGCGCGCGACCGCTGACGGACCTCGAAATTGCGCGGTCTATTTCGCTTCAACCCATCCAGTCGATCGCGGAACGACTCGGCATCCTCGATGCAGAAGTCGATCCGTTCGGCAAGTACATCGGCAAGATCGACGCGCCAGCGATTCTGGAGCGGTTGAAGGACCGCCCGAACGGTCGCTATATCGATGTCACCGGCATTACCCCGACCCCGCTCGGCGAAGGCAAGTCGCTCACGACGGTCGGCTTGTCGATTGCGCTGAACCGGATCGGGAAATCGACCATTGGCACGATCCGCCAGCCGTCAATGGGACCGTTGTTTGGCATCAAGGGCGGCGCCGCGGGCGGCGGCTACAGCCAGGTGCTGCCGATGGAGAGCTTCAACCTTCACCTGACGGGCGACACGCACGCCGTGTCGCTGGCGCACAACCTGCTGGCCGCGGTCATTGACAGCCACATCATGCATGGCAACGCACTGGATATCGATCCGGTGTCGGTGACCTGGCCGCGGGTGATCGATCTGAACGATCGGGCGCTGCGGCATGTGGTGGTCGGACTTGGCGGCGCGGTGAACGGTCAGGCGCGTGAGACGCGTTTCGATATCGCGGTGGCGTCGGAAGTAATGGCGGTACTGGCGCTCGCCCGCGACTGGCGGGACCTGCGCGAGCGATTGGCGCAGATTACGATCGGCTATGACAAGCACAAGAAGCCGATCCGGGCGGGTGATCTGGGCGTGGCGGGTTCCATGGCGGTGTTGCTGAAAGACGCGTTGCGGCCGAATCTGCTGCAGACGACGGAGCACACGCCGATGCTGGTGCATACCGGACCGTTCGGCAATATCGCCCACGGGAATTCGTCGGTGCTGGCGGACCTGGCTGGTTTGAAGCTAGCGGACTACGTGGTGACGGAGAGTGGCTTTGGTGCGGACATGGGCTTCGAGAAGTTCATGGACATTAAGTGTCGCGCCGCCGGAGTGCTGCCGGATGCGGCCGTGGTGGTGTGTACGGTGCGAGCGTTGAAGATGCATTCGGGACGGTTCCGGATTGTGGCCGGCAAGCCGCTGGACCCGGGCCTAGCGGTGGAGGACCTGGAGTCCGTGTCCCTCGGCGCGGACAATCTGCGAAAACACCTGGAGAATGTGCGGACGCTTGGTGTGCCAGCAGTGGTGGCCATTAATCGCTTCAAGACGGACACTGCTGCCGAGCTAGAGCTGGTGCGCCAGATTGCGATCGAAGCCGGCGCAGTGGATGCGCAGGTCAGTCAGGTCTGGGAATTCGGTGGCGAAGGCGGACGCGGCCTGGCCGAAGCAGTTGTCGCCGCGGCGGAGGCTGGCGGTCGGGCTAACGGCAGTGGGCCACACCAGCTGTACTCGAACGACATGTCGATCAAGGACAAGATCGCCACGATTGCTCGAACGATGTATGGCGCCGATGGGGTGGAGTACTTGCCAGAAGCGGATCGCCAGATCCGTCAGTACACCGCGCTCGGGCTGGACAAATTGCCGATCTGCGTGGCGAAGACGCAGTATTCACTGTCCGACAACGCGGCGCTCAAAGGCCGGCCGACCGGGTTTACGGTGATGGTGCGGGAGGTGCGGGCATATACCGGCGCGGGGTTTTTGTGTCCGATTGCAGGCGAGGTGATGACGATGCCAGGGTTGCCGAGCAACGCTGCGTATCAGCAGATCGACCTGGACGAGAATGGGGAGATCATCGGTCTGTTCTAGGCGTCGGGTTTTGTGGCGCTCGTGGGGGGTGTAATGGCTGAGCAAGCGCGGCTGGTTGATCGTTCGGTGGGCGAGTTTGTCGCGGCGGTGGCTTCTGCCGCGGAGCCGGTGCCCGCGGGCGGCAGCGTCTCGGCTTTGACAGGAGCGGCCAGTGCAGCGCTTCTGGTACTGGTGTGCGGCGTATTGGATCGGAAACGTGTCGACGGAGTCGAGGTGCTCCTGGACCGCGCGGCGGAGGTGCAACGGCGACTGCTGGCGCTGATCGACGAGGACGCCAATGCCTACGGCGCCTATCTGGTGGCTATGCGGGCGCACGATGGCGCGGCTCTTGGACAAAGC
>DASYKL010000793.1:0-6039 GCA_035995405.1 Chloroflexota bacterium | reverse complement strand
GTAGCTCATGTCGCGCCCGGTTCCCACTCCGCGTTACCGAGTTCGGCCCGCCCCCATCCATGTAGCCGACGACTTCGAACAGGAGTACCCCGGCTCCAATCGGCTCGCGAGCGAATGCCTGATCAACATGGGTGTGACCTGGTCCACCGCTGAACCGGTTGACCAGGTGTTCGCCTTGGGCCGAGCTCGAACCCGCAGGTGACACACGTGCCCTGCTCGCCTAGTTGTTCGGCGCTGGCGCTAGCGGGCGGCGATGCGCATGGTCGCGCTCAGGACAATCTGCGTACCTAGTCGCAGGTTGTCCAGCGAGACCCGCTCGTTGATGCCGTGATAGCCCTTCAGGTCCTCGGCGTCGAACAGGCCAGGCAGCAGGCCGAACGCCGGCACACCGCGCTCGCGGAAATGCCGCGCATCCGTGCCGCCGACGCAGATCGATGGCGAGACTATGGCGCCTGGTCGATATTCTTTACAGGCCGCCTCCAGAGCGAGAAACAGCGGGTTGTCCCACGCATCGATGGTCGCCGGCGAATCTGGCCAACGTACTTCGAGCTCCACATTCGGATCGTTGATGAGCTGATCGAGATTGGACACGAATGCACGCGCGTCAGTATCCGGCAGCAGCCGACAATCAAAACTCATCTCCGCCTGTTCCGGAATGATATTGATCTTGTAGCCGCCGCTCAGCATCGTCAGGCTGATCGTGTCGTGCAGCAACGGGCTGGTCGCCCGATACGCCGCGATCTCGTGCCGTGCCGTCGCGCCGCCGAGTCGCTTGATCAGCTCCGCCACCGGTGGCGACTCACGATCCTCAGGCGGCTCTGTCAGCACCGCGTGCGCAGCGCGGACCAGCCGATGAGTCGCGGCGTCCGGCCAGGGTTGCGAAGCGTGGCCTGGTTCAGCGCGAGCGATCATCTTCACCCACAGGATCCGCTTTTCGCCGACGGTGATTTCGAACGCGTCGCCAGCGCTGAAAAAGCCCTTCATGCCACGGCCGCCCTCGTCAAGCACGAAGGCCGGGTCGAGCGCGTCGAAGTGCTGCTCAACCATCCATCGGGCGCCCATCGGACTGCCGATCTCCTCGTCGCAGGTACACAGCAAGATGACGTCCCTGGCGAGCGCGACGTTGTGGCGCTTCAGCAAGAGCATGGTGATGAGCTCCATGACGCCCATGCTCTTCATGTCCAGGGCACCGCGGCCGTAAACGTAGCCATCCGCGATTTCGCCTGAGAAGGGGTCGAAGCGCCAGTCGGCAGCGACAGCCTGGACGACGTCCATGTGGTTGCTGAGCAGGAGCGGCTTGCCGACCGGATCAGTCGCATGCAATCGAGCTACGAGATTGACCTTGCCTTCGTCGGGCGATTGATAGATCTGATACTCGATGTTTTCGGCGGCGAGGATTTCGCCAATCAGGGCTGCCGTCTCGACGGTCCTGCCGCGGGGGTGCGAGCTGTCGATGCGGACGTAGCGCGAAAGGATGTCCGCGGCTTGGCGGGTGACGGCATCCCAGTCGATTACCTGCTCCGGGCGGCTGTTTGGTTCGGTCATACGTTCCGCACAGGCTACCGCTAAAGGCGCGGCCCCTCTGAGCCGATACATGAGTGAGGCACCCACCATGGAACTCGCTACGTTCACGTACACCGCGGATCGCGCCTGGTCCGCCCCGCTGGCCGACACGCTCGATTCGCCCCGCACGTTGGTCGTCGTGTTTGGCGGCTCCGGCTTCGTGGAACAGCCCGGGCCTTTGCTCGACCTCGCCCGGACGTATCCCCAATCACACATCATCGGGTGCTCCACGGCGGGCGAGATCCACGGCCGTGGCCTGACAGACGACAGCCTCGTGGTCGCCGTTACCCGCTTCGAACGGGCGCGGGTCGCATCCGCCTCGGTGCCAGTCACGTGTGCAGGCGACTCGCTGGCCGCGGGCGAAGCACTCGGACGACAGCTCGCGGGTGCTGACCTGAAAAGCGTGCTGGTGTTGTCAGACGGGCTTGGCGTCAACGGCAGCGAGCTCGTACGGGGCTTGAACCGCACCGTCGGTTCGGACGTGGTGATCACCGGTGGGCTGGCAGCCGACGGCGACCGCTTTGCTCGCACCTGGGTGCTTCACGACGGCGAACCGCGTCCAGGCTGGATCAGCGCGGCTGGTCTCTATGGCGCGGGAGTGCAGGTCGGTCACGGTTCGAGAGGTGGCTGGGACCTGTTTGGTCCGGAGCGACGCGTGACGCGCTCGGAGGGCAACGTCTTGTTCGAGCTCGATGGCAAACCGGCGCTTGAGCTCTACAAGAAGTACCTGGGCGAGCTAGCCAGCGGTCTCCCTGCGACCGGCCTGCTGTTCCCGCTAGCCGTGCGCTCGGCGGATGACGATACGGAAAGCGTCGTGCGCACGATCCTCGCCATAGACGAGGAAGCACAATCGCTAACGTTCGCGGGCGATCTGCCGCAAGGCTCGTTGGCGCGCCTGATGCGCGCCAATCTGGATCGCCTGATCGACGGCGCCGCCGAAGCCGCCGCGATGGTCCCGCCTCGCATCGCTGGGCCGGCTCTGTCGATCGCGATCAGCTGTGTCGGCCGACGATTGGTCCTGGGCGAGCGCACCGAAGAAGAGATCGAAGCCACACTGGATGGCCTGCCCGAGTTGACCGAACAGATCGGTTTTTACTCGTATGGCGAGATCTCGCCGTACGCCGATGGAACCCCCGCGCTGCACAACCAGACGATGACCGTGACGACGATCCTCGAGACCGCCGCCGCCTGATGCATCCGCTGCTTCAGCGGCAGCTACGCAAGGTCAGCCTCGCGGTCGACCTGCTGCCGGCTGACTACGAAGCCTGGCGCAGCCTGCTGGCCAGGATCACCCAGAGCTACGCTGACCATGACCAGGAGCGTTACCTGCTCGAACGCTCGCTGCTCCTGTCATCGAGCGAGATGCAAGAGCTCTCTACCAATCTGACCGCCGAGCGCGATCATCTGCGGGTGATCTTGAGCTCAATCTCAGACGGCTTGTGCGCTCTGGATGAAGCTGGTCGGCTACTGCTGCTCAATCCCACCGCGGCATACCACCTGGGTTGGACTGAGAACGAGCTGCTCGGGACCGAGCTCCTGCCACGCATTGGGCTCGACACTCTGCCGTACGCCAAGCTCGTTCACGCCGACACTCCGCACCAGGACGACGCGAGCGAGTTTCGACGGCGCGATGGGTCGGTCTTTCCGGTCGCGTACACGCTTAGCCCACTGGGCACCGGCGGCGGCGCTGTGTTGGTGTTTCGCGACATTAGCGAACGCCAGCGACGCGAGCTCGAACGGGTGCAGCTCAGCCAGGAGCAGGCGTTGCGAGCATCCGCCGAGGCTGCTCACCAGGCAGCACAAGCCGAGATCGCCGACCGCAAGCGCGCCGAATTGGCTCTCGAACACCAGGCGACGCACGATGCGTTGACCGGTCTGCCAAATCGGGCTTTGCTGTACCAGCGCCTGGAGTCGGCGATAGAGGCGGCGGAACGGCTGCCTGGTCCCGTCAGTTTGCTGGTAATGGACCTGGACCGCTTCAAAGAAATCAATGACACGCTGGGCCACCAGGCCGGCGATACATTGCTGCAGCGAGTGTCGCGTCGCCTGGCCGAGACGGTTCGCGGCACCGATACCGTCGCTCGCCTGGGTGGCGATGAGTTCGCGGTCCTACTGCCCTCAACAACCAGCGACGGCGCAGTCCACGTGGCGAACAGTTTGATCGTCGCCATGCAGCATGACGTCGAGGTAGATGGCCAGCTCGTGGATGTCGGGGCCAGCATTGGCGTCGCGTGTTACCCGGAGGACGGTACCGACCTGACCACGCTTTTGCGGCGTGCCGACGTGGCGATGTACGCCGCCAAGCGGACCGGCGGTGGCGTGCGGACCTACACCCTCGAGCAGGATGCAAACTCCCGACAGCGGCTTGGTCTCGCGCGCGAGCTGCGTGAGGGCATCGAGCGCGACGAGCTGGTTGTTTATTACCAGCCGGCGATCGATATCCGCTCCGGTCGTGTCGTCGGCGTCGAAGCGCTGGTGCGCTGGGCGCATCCTCTGCATGGTCTGATTTCGCCCGACGTGTTCATTCCCATCGCGGAGCAGACTGGTCTCGTCTGTCCGCTCACTGGCTGGGTGCTGAACGACGCCCTTGGTCAAACGCGCAAATGGCTGGAGCAGGGCCTGGATTTGACGGTCGCGGTCAACCTGTCAGCGCGCAGTCTGCAGGATCGCAGCCTGCCGCAAATTATTGGCAGCGTCTTGACGGCGAATGGCGTGGACGCGCGACGACTCACGTTGGAGATCACCGAGAGCATGCTGATGGCAGATCCACCGCGCGCGTCCGAGGTCCTGCACGGACTCCAGGAGATGGGCTCCAGGATTGCGATCGACGATTTTGGTACCGGCTACTCGTCCCTGGCGCATCTCAAGCAGCTACCGCTGGACATGCTCAAGATCGATCGATCGTTCGTGAAAGATATGGCGACCAACAGCCAGGACGCGGCGATCGTTCGCTCGGCAATCGAGCTGGCCCACAATCTGGGGCTGGGCGTCATCGCCGAGGGTGTCGAGGATCACGCGGCAGTATTGCTGCTGGACACGCTTGGTTGCGATCAAGGCCAGGGCTTCTACTTCAGCCGCCCACTACCCGCCGACGAGTTCAACGCGTGGCTGGATCAACGGCGGACGGACGAACGGTCTCATCTCGCTGCGGCGTGAGCCGCGGCTCGCCAAGCAGCAGCACCGCACCGCTGCGAACCACGCCGAGCAGCACGGTCGTGGTCCAGATCGCGGCGAAGCCAAAGCCCTGGTCGAGCAGCGCGCCGTACAACGGTGCGGCGAGCGCCTGGGCGATCTGCGCGCCGGTGTTCACCAGTCCGACGGCGGTCCCAGAACCGACGTTGCTGAAGCGTTCGCTCGCATAAACCGCTTGCATCGGGATGGTAGCGGCCATGCTGGCGCTGACCAGTAGCGCGCCGCCAATCGCCACGCGCGGATCGGTCGCCGCCAGGAGCGTAGTCCAGCCAGCCAATCCCAGACCACAGCCCACCAGCATGATCCGGCGACGGTTGCCGATCCGATCTGCGAGCATGCCGAATGGCGCCGGAAAGACCATCAAGCCGGCAGCGACCAGCCCGCCGGCAAAGCCAGCCTCGACAGCGGTCCAGCCGTACGTCGAGCGCAAGTAGGTGGCCACCCACGACAACACCGCCGACTGAGCCAGCATGCCAATGAAGGCGAAGCCGATGAGCAGCAGCCAGAAATCACGACTGCGAATGAGGCCGCTCAGTCCGGCCCGACTGTTGTGGCGCTCGGCCACCGGTCCCGGCAGGAACCGCCACACGGCCAGCCACAACACACCTGCTAACACCGGATAGACCAGGAATGCTCCCGTCAGGCCGACCACTTCGTACAACACCGGCAACACGCTGATAGACAACACCAGCCCGGCACCGGTGCCCGACTGCGCGTAAGCCATGGCGCGGCCGCGGGCGGACCGCTGGAAAGCGGCGAAGCATAACGCGACGGCGGGCGTGTACAAGCAGCCGCCGGCGATGCCCATCGTCCAACGGCCAAGCAGTGCGACGGAGTACGACGGAGCCAGAGCGAAGGTCGCCGAGCCAACGGCCATCAAGCCAAGGCCGGTCAGCAGCAGGCGGCGGCTGCCGAAGCGGTCGGTCAAAAATCCAGCCGACAACTGGGCGAAAGCGTAGGTCAGGGTATAGGCGCCGATCAGGTTGCCGACGCCGCCATAATCGACCTCAAAGCGAACTCGCAGCTCGTCTATCAGCGACGCGGGACCGATACGCGAGCCGTTATGCAGCCCGAGCGTGGCAGCCAGCACGGTCACGATGAGCCAGCCGTGTCGCCGTCCGCTGTCCTGCACCACAGGTTCATGCTAGGAGGATGGTGGCGGTGGTCGCCGCCGACTGCCGCCGACTGCCGCCGACTGCATCGCCGACTCGTCGTCCGCTTTGCCCACCAGTGATACCGCGCGTGTACGCTGGGCGACATGGCTGCCGGGGCGCTGACATCATG
>DASYKL010000792.1:0-2483 GCA_035995405.1 Chloroflexota bacterium | reverse complement strand
ACGCGTCGCTGGTGTATGAGCCCGAGAGCTCGATGGCGCTCGGCTTCGGGTTTCGCTGCGGCTTCCTCGGCATGCTGCATATGGAGATCATTCGGCAGCGGCTGGAGCGCGAGTACAACCTCGAGCTGTTGATTACGGCGCCCAGCGTCGAATACCACGTCTTCATGCCCGACGGCTCGGTGAAGGACGTTGAAAACCCGTCCGAGCTGCCCTCGCCGGGCACGTTTTCGCACATCGAAGAGCCGTGGGTGGCGCTCACCGTGATTTCACCGAGCCGCTATATCGGGCCGATTATGGAGCTGGTGCAAACTCGCCGCGGCACCTTCGGGAAGATGGACTACGTCGACGAGCAGCGCGTCGTGCTGACCTACGAGATGCCGCTAGCCGAGCTCATCGTCGATTTTTACGATCAGCTCAAGACCAAAACGCAGGGTTACGCCAGTCTCGATTACCACTTTGAGGACTACCGGACGTCGGAGCTGGTCAAGCTTGATGTGCTCGTCAACGGCACGCCCGTCGACGCATTGAGCATGATCATCCATCACGAGAAGGCCTATCAACAGGGGAAGAGCCTGATCGAGAAGCTGCGCCAGCTGATCCCGCGCCAGATGTTCGACGTGCCCTTGCAGGCGGCGATCGGCGGCAAGATCATCGCCCGTGAAACGATCCGCGCCATGCGCAAGAACGTGTTGGCCAAGTGCTACGGCGGCGATATCAGCCGCAAGCGCAAGCTGCTCGAAAAGCAAGCCGAAGGCAAGAAGCGCATGAAGCGCGTCGGGCAGGTGGAGATTCCGCAAGAAGCCTTCATGGCGGTTCTGTCCGTTCGGGACTAAGCGCGGTTTCCATGAGCCTCACGCTTGAGCTCAAAGCGTTCGCACGCGAGATCGGCTTCCATCTCGTCGGGGTGACCTCGCCGGAGCCCTTCCCGCAGGCCGAGCTCGACATAACACGCTGGCTCAACGATGGTCATCAGGGCGAGATGGCCTGGCTCAACGACGCCCGTACTCGTCTTGCCACGCGGCCGCGCGAGCTGCTGCCAGAAGCCAGGTCGCTCATTGTCGTGGGCGTCTCCTATCGCACCGAAGAACCAGACGCAGGCCCAGGCGGGCGTATCGCCCGTTACGCCTGGGGTGGCGACTACCACGACGCCATGAAGGCTCGTCTGCGACAGCTTGGCGCCTTTTTGATCCAGCACGTCGGCCGCGAGATACGGTATCGGCCCTTTGTCGATGATGGACCACTCGTCGAACGCGACGCGGCCGTCCGCGCCGGCCTCGGTTTTCAGGGCAAGAACACCAACTTGCTGACCCCTATCGGTTCTTTCGTGTTCCTGGGCGCCCTGCTCACCGACGTTCTCTTGGACTTCGACGAGCCAGTCCAGAAAGACTGCGGCAGCTGTCGCCTGTGCATCGACGCCTGCCCGACCGATGCCCTCGACCAGGCTTACCACCTCGCTGCCGAGCGTTGTATCGCCTATCTCACCATCGAGCATCGCGGCCCGATTGCCGAGGACCTGCGGCCGCTTTTGGGCGACTGGGTCTTTGGCTGTGACGTCTGTCAGGAGGTGTGCCCGTACAACGCCTCAACCCGTGGCCGGCCCCGCGGCTGGCTGGAGTTCGAGCCGCGCGACGGCAAGCGAGCCGACCTCCAGCAGGTACTCAGTCTTGACGATGACGGCTTCCGAACAAAGTACAAAGGCACGCCGATCAAACGCACCAAACGCCGCGGTCTGGCTCGCAACGCGGCGCTGGCACTCGGCAACGCCGGTCACCCGGCAGACCGTGCCGGCCTCGAGACCGCTGCCCGGGCCGATCCCGAACCGCTGGTCCGGGAAGCGGCCGTTTGGGCACTCAGGCGGCTGCCGGATTCCTGACCGCCAAACCTTGCTGCCTGACGTGCTGAATATGGGCGACGATGATCGCCCGAAGCTCCCGGTTGTGCGTTGCCTCCTCGATCAGCCGATGCAGCACCACCGAGGTTGGCTCATCGGCCGGTAGTCGATAACGCGCTCCGTCAGCTCCTGAGCTCTCGACGACGCCATCCGCTGCGAGATCAGCCAGCGCCCGAGCGAGCTCGGCGACTGGGCGGTGGCTCCCCCGAGCCAGCTGGTCAATCCCTAACCAGGCCCCGTCCTGGCTGGCCAGCACACGCAACACTTCCCACCTGACCGGCGAGGTGACATGGCATTTGACGAACGCGAGCAGCGCCGGATCGAGCTGCTCAAATCCCGGTGAAAAGAACATCTGCGCCTCACAACATCGTGAACGGCATATCTCGAGATGGTCGTCTCTGACCACCTCGGGTCACACTCTATCGCACGACCAATGCCACAAAAGCATTCTTTTCGCGCGCCCTGCGTATCGGTCTGGTCGAGAACTTGTCGCGACGTCCGCGGACGCTGCGACGAGTCCCGACACACACCTCAGGGCGCTGGGGTCGGCGTGGTTTCGAGGGTTGGCGTAACGGGCCGCGGCGTTGCCGTC
>DASYKL010000791.1:0-7798 GCA_035995405.1 Chloroflexota bacterium | reverse complement strand
CGAGGATGGGCAAGGCAAACGCGAGCGTTTTGCCCGAGCCGGTGCGGGCCTGGGCAATGACGTCCTTGCCATCAAGGAGGAGGGGAATGACCTCAGCTTGAATCGGCGAGGGTGTATCGATGCCACGGGCGCTCAGGGCCTGGTGCAGACCAGGCTGGATGGCGAGTTGGGCGAACGTCGTGGCTCGCGTCTGGGTTGTCTCAGACTGAGTAAGTTGCATGTTGGTAGCGCTGACTCCGGGTCGACCACAGGGGTCGACAAAAGATGACACTGGTCGAGACGGTCAGCGCGACTGATTGAAAAAGCCCCAGCAGGAGAGCGATGGGAACCGACGCTCCTTGGATGCCCCGCGGGCGATCCTGCTGAGGGCGGCAAGTAGAAGGCCGCCGAATTCGGACGAGTTGACCGTACTATAGCCGATTTGGCTCAACACGCCGCGCGGTTGTCATTCCAGACGCCTCACGGGTTGGCTGGGCCGGCGCCCGGTTGAGCCGTGTTCTGCCACACAAAGCTTCACATTTCTGTGCATTGCGTGTATTCGACGAGAGTCAGAAGGGAGAACCGCCGATTCGCGCGCCAGAAGTTCGTGTGGCCACTCGAATTCGTCGGGCGGATCACGTGGCGCATCGCGTCGGCCCACACCGTCGACCCCCGCGGCGCAGTCGACTAATACGTAAGCACTCGGCCATGGACGATCTTGGGCACGCCTGCTTTGGCGTATGGCACACTATGCGGGCTGGCATGTTCCGCTGTTGCGTAGATAACTCGTCGCGACGGAACCGAAAGCTCTTGCGATCGCCTCTGCCAGCGGGCCGATTGAGTTTCTAGGAGGACCGTCAGCGATGCCGGCCGATACAACCCTGACTTGCCGCGATTGCGGCCAGCACTTCATATTCACCAGCGGCGAGCAGGATTTCTACGCCTCCCGTGGCTACTCGGAGCCGAGTCGTTGTCCAGATTGCCGAGCGGCACGCAAGACCGAGCGAGATTCGGGCGGCTACGGCTCATACGGTGGTGGCAGTGGCGGGGGCGGGGGCGCAAGCCGTGGCCCACGCGAGATGTTTACAGCCACCTGTTCGAGTTGCGGCCAAGAGGCGCAGGTGCCATTCCAACCCAGCGGCGACAAACCGGTGTACTGCTCGGCGTGCTTCCAACAGCGCGGCGGCGGCAGTCGAGGCGGCGGCGGTAGTCGAGGCGGCTACGGCGGCGGACGAGGACATTACTAAAAGCTTATGCACGTAGAGCCACGAGAAGGCGAAAGTTTCGACCAGTTCCTGCGTCGTTTCAAGACGAGCATGGACAAGTCGGGCATTCTGCGCGAGTACAAACGGAAGCGCTATTTCAAGAGTAACGGTGAGCTGCAACGCGAGAAAGCCAAGGCGGCTGCACGCAGGCGCACGAAGCGCTTCCGCGGGCCACGGCCTGCAAGGCCAGCGGCACGGTAGATATAGAATTTATCGCGTAGATTTATCGCTTCCGGGCGCTGAGATAAGGCGCCTCCTGGTTCTCTGCTCGGTACAGTTCGGGCGAGCCTAGCTTTGTGTACGGATCGGGGGAGCCCTGCGGGCCCCCCGCCCCCGTTCGTTGCTCCGCGCTCCGCGCTGCGCACTCTCTTCCGGGGCGACCCCCCGCTTAAAGCGCTTCGCGCCGCGGTCGAACGCGCGACGGCACGTACGCTCCAGGCCAGAGAGCGTTCAAGAGCCCGGCCGTCGGCGCCAGAAAACTTCAGAGCCACGGCGCTACGGGTCGTCCACGCCTTCGCCGCGCGCGCGGCAGCGTTAAGCGGGGGGTCGCCCCGGAAGTGAGTGCGCAGCGCGTAGCGCGGAGCGACGAACGGGGGCGGGGGGCCCGCAGGGCTCCCCCGATCCGTACACAAAGTCAGCTGGCTACGCGGGATCCGAAATTAAACCTGCGCTAGTGCTGTTTGCCGTTACTCGTCCCCGGCCGCGCTTCTTCTTCCGCTTTGTCTTTGACCGCTGCTTCGGCGCGGTCGGCGGCGGCGGTGGCTTCGGTTTGACCGACGATCATGTCGATCACGCCGTAGTCCCTGGCCTCGGCGGCGCTCATCCAGTAGTCACGGTTGATGTCGTGGGCGACGCGCTCAACGGGCTGGCCCGTGTCCGCGGCCATCATCTCTTGCAGACGAGCGTTCATCCGAATGATCTCGCGCGCCTGGACCTCGATATCGGCAGCCGTGCCCTGGAAGCCAGCCGACGCCTGGTGGATCAGGATGCGTGAGTTCGGCAGCGCCGAGCGCTTACCCTTGGATCCACCCCCGAGCAGCACAGCGCCCATACTGGCGGCCATGCCGATACACGTCGTTGCAACCTGTGGCTGAATCAGGTGCATCGTGTCATAGATGGCCAGCCCAGCATCGACCTGCCCACCAGGGCTGTTGATGTACATCTGGATTTCGCGGTCAGGGTCTTCCTGAGCCAGATAGAGCAACTGGGCGACGATCAGATTGGCGACCACATCGTCAATCGGTGTGCCCAGGAAGACGATGCGGTTCTTGAGCAGCAGCGAAAAGATGTCGTAGCCGCGCTCGCCACGGCTCGTCTGTTCGACGACCATGGGAACCGAATAATTGAACGGCTGCATGCGAGCCTCCTACGGAGTTGGCGTTCGCGGCTGCTCCAGTCGCTCGTCAGACGGAACGACGACAGGACGGATGACCATCCCTTTCACAGCCGGTACCAGGAGGATAAGGGCGATCGCACTGAACAGAAGGAGGATTAGCAAAACAGGCACTGCGCCTCCAGCGTACCAGCCCGGAGGACGCCGTTTGTTGCGTCCTGCACTAGCTCCTGCCTCTGTGTAGCGCTCAGCGCGTGCCAAAGACGGCCCACACGCGGCAAAAGGGGTTCCCAACGGACCGAACAAAACTGGAGAGCGAACGTGCCGTGGTACGCTCGCAGACGCGGAGAATCGGCTCATGATCACCGGCGTCCACGCGCTGATTTTGAATCCCGAGGCCGAGCTCACGGCCAAAGGCGTCACCTTCACGAAGCCGCGGCACGCGATGGCCAGCGCGTCTGCCATTTGAGCAACACGCCGACGCGCGCGGCGCAGACAGCACTCCTGACCCGTCTACGGGCTGAGCTGGAGCCGCTGCTGTCAGCCGAACGCCTGCCGACCGACTTCGAGCTGCAGCCAGGCGTGCGCCTGCGACGCGCGTACGGCCGCTGCGTCTGGTCGCCGGCGACACAACACGCGGTCATTGCCCTGCGCTGCACGGCAGATGGCGACCGAACGCGCTGGCGGCAGACGGGTGCCATTATGGGCACGCTGCTGCACGAAGCCGCCCATCTGCGCTACCGATCTCACGGACCGCGGTTCTGGGCGCTGCACCGCCGGCTCGTCGATCGCGCTGTAGCCGTGGGCGTCTATGACCCGACCGACCGTGACCCGGCCGAGCGCGGCCGCGGCGACGAGAAGCTGGCTGCGTCCGCGGCGCGGCCGATCGCGTTGGCCGCCCGAGCCGCGCGTCTGGAACGAGCGCAGGCGAACCGCCAGGCGCTACGCGGCTGGGAAGCCGGGGCGGTCGCGCGAGTCGCGCCAAACATCGGGCGGCTGGCTGGTGCAGTGGTGCGTGTCGTCGAGCTGGGCCGTACGCGACTGCTTGTCGAAACCGCCGACCGACAGCGTTATCGCATTCCGCCGTCGCTGTTGATTCCGGCGTGACCGGTGCGCGGCGGGCCGCTACGCTACGGCCTTAGAGCTCACGGAAACGGACACCGTCAAAGGGGAAGACATGTTCGACGACCTTTCTCGACTGTCGCGACGTCGGTTGTTGCACGGGATGTTGTTGACGGGGGTAACGCTGGGTGGCTCGCTGCTCGCCGCCTGCCAGAGCGCCGCGCCGACGCCAGCGGCACCTACGACCGCGGCAGCCGCGGCCAAACCGACAACTGCGTCCGCGGCGTCCGCGGCGTCCGCGGTGCCCGCCGCTTCGGCCGCGGCGTCCGCTTCGGCCAAACCAGCCGCGTCACCTGTCGCCAACCAGGCGCCTGCCGCGGCAGGTACTGCGCCAGTCAGCGTCAAGCTCGGCGCCTCGGTCGGTTTGACGGGCCGCTATGCGTCGGGGGGCGAGCAGATCAAGAACGGCTACGAGCTGGCCATCAAGGACATCAACGCTTCAGGTGGGGCGATGGTCAAAGCGTTCGGTAAGAAGATCCCGCTCGAGATCCAGATCCTCGACGACGCCTCGGACGCCAACCAGACCGCGCAGCGCATGGAGACGTTGAACAACTCGGGCATCCTGGCGTATTTCGGGGGCTTCGGCAGCGATCTGCACGCCGCGGCGGCGGCGGTCGCCGAGAAAAATAAGGTCCCCTATGTCGGCGTCGCGTTTGCGCTGTTCTCCATTCACCAGCAGGGCTACAAATACCTCTTCTCACCATTTCCCAAGTCGCCGCAACTGACGAAGGCGATCTTCGACTTGATGGACACGGTCAGTCCCAAACCGACGAAGATCGCCATCTTCGCCGAGAAGACGGACTGGGGTGCCGAGATGGAGAACGGTTGGAAGCAACAAGCGGCGTCGCACAGTGGCTACGACATCGTGGTGGACGAGCAGTACGCGCCGGGCTCGACCGACTTCTCGAACATGGTGTTGAAGGCCAAGACGGCAAATCCCGATGCGGTGCTGATGGTGCCGACGCCGCCGGATGGCATCGCCATCATCAAGCAGATGAAAGAGCTGGACGTCAATCCAAAATTGGTGAACGTCATTCGCGCGTCGGATTCAGGAGCGTGGTCGACAGCGTTGGGCAAAGACGGCGATTTCACGATTGGGGCGCCGGGCTGGGGGGCGGACCTGAAGTTCCCCGGCAACGCCGAGATGGTCAAGGCCTATCAGGCGACCTACAACAAGCCGCCCGAGGGCGTGGTTGGCGCGGCATATGGCGTGGTGCAGGTGCTGGCTGATGCGCTGTCACGTGCCGATTCCTTCGACCGCGACGGGTTACGAACGGCGATCGCGGCAACGAACATGCAGGCGTCGGTAATCGGGCCGATCTCGTTCAACCCGGACGGGACAGGCAACGTGGTCACCATCTACGAGCAATGGCAAAGTGGCAAGCAGGTAACGGTCTGGCCGCTGGACCAGGTCGGCGGCCCGTTCCAATACCCCGCCAAGCCGTTCTCGCAGCGCTAGATGAGTGGGACAAGACACCTCGCCGTCCTGAGCGCGGCAGAGGCGGGCCTCCGCGTAGGACCCATGCCGCGGGAGGTTTGGGCTGTCAGGTCAGCCAGGTCATTGTCGTGAGGGCACCGCTGTGATGCTTTTGGAGCTCAAAGGCGTCACGCGATCGTTTGGCGGGTTGACTGCCGTCAAGGGCGTCAATCTGTCCGTCGCGAGCGGTGACATCGTCGGCTTGATCGGCCCTAATGGGGCTGGCAAGACCACGCTCTTCAACCTCATCACGGGCACCTACCGACCCAACACTGGCAGCGTGCTGTTTGATGGTCGCGACGTCACCCGCCTCGAGCCGTACGACCGCTGCAAAGCGGGCATCGCGCGTACGTTCCAGCTGGTGCGCCCGTTTCCGAACGCTTCGCTGCTGGACAATGTTGCCGTCGGCCGCGTCTATGGCCGCGAGCCAGCACCATCAAGGCGGGCCGCTGAAGCAGAAGCGCTCATGGTTCTCGAGCGCCTCGGCCTTCACGACCGAGCGCAGCAGCCGGCCAAGAGCCTCACGCTTGTCGATCGCAAGCGCCTCGAACTGGCCCGTGCCCTGGCCACGAACCCGCGGCTCCTGCTGCTCGACGAGCTGCTGGCTGGCCTGAACCCATCGGAAGTCGCCCAGTCCATGGACCTGGTGCGGAGCATCCGCGATTCGGGGGTGACGATCGTGATGGTCGAGCACCTGGTGAAGGCGTTGTTCGGCGTGTCCGATCGCGTGGCGGTCCTGAGCGCGGGCGAGAAAATCTGCGAGGGCTCACCCCGCGACGTGGCCCAGGATGCGCGGGTGATCGATGCCTATCTGGGCCCTGGTCGGGCTGAGTCGGAGGCGGTCGCCCTGGCGTGATCGCAGCCGGAGGCACACCGTTGCTCACAGTGCGCGGCGTGGCCGCCGACTACGGCGACGTTCGAGCCTTATGGGACATCAGCCTGAGCGTCCGCGCGGGCGAAATCGTCGCGCTGGTTGGACCGAACGGCGCAGGCAAGACGACGCTGATGCGGACCATTGCCGGCTTGCATCGTCCGACGGCCGGCGGCATCGACCTGGAGGGGGTCGGGCTGCATACCGTCGCACCGCACAGCATTGTCGAGCGCGGCCTCATTCTGGTGCCGGAGGGTCGGCACCTGTTCAGCGAGATGACCGTTCTCGAAAACCTGCGGCTGGGGGCGTATGCAGCGCGGGCTCGCGCCAGGCGGGACGAGACGCTCCTGCGGGTCTACGAGATTTTTCCGCTGTTAGCCGAACGGTAACGGCAAATCGCCGCCACGTTGAGCGGCGGACAACAACAAATGCTGGCAATCGGGCGGGCGCTGATGGGCCTGCCGCGCGTGCTGCTGCTGGACGAGCCGTCACTGGGGCTGGCGCCCATCGTCGTGCGCGGCATCTTCGATGTCATCGAGCGCGTCAATGCGGAGGGCACGACCGTGCTGCTGGTGGAGCAGAACGCGCATCTCGCGTTGGAGGTCGCGGACCGCGCCTACATCCTGGAGCAAGGCCGCGTCGTGGGCGAGGGGACCGGCCAGGAGCTGCTGCACGACAAACAAGTCCAACGGGCGTACCTGGGTTACGTCGAAACCCCGGCGGCGAGCGAATGAACCTCCGCTGGGGGCGGTTGACAACCGATTCGCCACGCGGAACGCGACCGTAGCGGTGGACCCGGTTGTCGTCGCCCAAAAATTGGTCTTCGGGCTGTTTGTCGGCAGCAACTATGGCGTTGTCGCGGTCGGACTGACGCTGATCTTCGGCGTCATGCGTGTCCTCAACGTCGCCCACGGTGAGCTGTTGATGCTCGGCGGCTACGTTAGCTTTCTCGCCTTCAACGCGGCCGGAATAGACCCGTATGTCGCCGTCTTGCTCGCGGCGGTGTGCCTGTTCCTGGTCGGTCTGGCGCTCAACACCATCCTCTTCCAGTTTGTCGAGCGACTGGAGGAAGAGCAGCGCATCAAAAACTCGCTGCTGATCAGCTTTGGTCTGGCACTGGTCCTCCAGAACGTCGCGCTGTTCGCATTTTCGGCCGACGAACGCTCCGTACGCGCCGCCTACGCTGGTGGCGCATTCACCCTGGCCGGTGTTGTCTTGCCGTACACCCGGTTGCTGACGTTCATCGTCGGCAGCGTTGTCGTCGCATTGCTCTACGCGCTGCTGCAGCGGACCTATTTCGGCATGGCCATTCGCGCCACCGCGCAGGACTGGGAAGCCGCCGCCCTCGCGGGCATCAACGTCCCACGCACCTATCTCCTGACCTTCGCGCTTGGTTCGGCGATGGCGGGCGTCGCCGGTGCACTTGTCCTGGTGACGTTCAGCATTTCGCCGTCGATCGGCCTGGCCTGGACGCTGAAAGCGCTGGTCGTCGTGGTCCTGGCCGGGATGGGCAGCATTCACGGAGCGTTTTTGGCTGGACTCCTGCTGGGCGTCGTGGAGAACCTGAGCACCATCTGGATTGGCGCCGAGTATCAGCAGCTGGTCGGACTGCTGCTCTTTCTGGCAGTACTGCTGTTTCGTCCGCGCGGCCTGTTCGCCCGAGCGCAATGACCAGCAAGCTCATCGGCCTGGCGCTGGTCGTGGTCGGTACAGGGCTGGTGCCAACACTGACCGGCGGTCGAGCGGATGTG
>DASYKL010000790.1:0-7393 GCA_035995405.1 Chloroflexota bacterium | reverse complement strand
GGAGCAACGCGCCGAAACGCTCAGCGGCGGCGAGCAGCAGATGCTGGCGATCGGCCGAGCGCTGATGGCGCGGCCCAAGCTCGTGCTCCTGGACGAGCCGTCGCTGGGCCTGGCGCCGATGGTGGCGCAACGTATCTTTGACATGATCCAGACGATCAACCGCGACCTCGGCGCGGCCGTTGTCCTGGTGGAGCAAAATGCCGTCGCGGCGCTCGATATCTCCCATCGTGCCTACGTCCTCGAAGCAGGCAGAGTAGCCGTAAGCGGCGTCAGCGCCGAGCTCAAAGCGCACGACGGCGTCCGCCGCTCTTATCTCGGCTACTGACACTACTGACGTCGCTATGAGAGAGCTTATTGAACAGGTCATCGCAGGCATCGCAGCGGGGGGGATTTACGCCAGTTTGGCTCTGGCGCTCGTGATCATTTATCGGGCCATGGGCCTGATCAACTTCGCCCAGGGCGAGTTCGCGATGTTCACGGCTTTCATCTGCTGGGCATTGATCGACGGCCTGCAGATGCCCTTTGCACTGGCTGTCGTCATCACCATCCTCGTTGGAGGCGCGGGGGCGTTTGCTATCGAGCGCCTGATCGTGCGGCATTTTGAGCACGGCTCGCCGCTGGTCATCGTCATCGTCACCCTGGCGCTGTTCCAGATCGCCAACTCGGTCGCCGGCTTTTTGTGGGGCTACTCGCCGCGGTCGTTCCCTTCCCCGTTCCCCGCGAGGCCAGTGGACGTCGGCGGCATCTTGATCTCTATCCAGGACGCGGCGATCATCGGCGTCAGCCTCATCACCCTGGGCCTGCTGTATTTGCTGTTCAACAAGACCAAGCTGGGCCTGGCGATGCGCGCCGCGGCGCTGTACCCCGAAGTGAGCGAGCTGCTCGGCATTCGGACGGGCTTGATGCTCGGACTCGGTTGGGCGCTCGCGACAGCCGTCGGCGCGGTCTCAGGCATTCTGGTAGCGCCGCGCGTGCTGCTCGAGCCAAACATGATGCAAGGCGTGATCATCTACGCGTTCGCCGCGGCGGTGCTGGGCGGCATCGATAGTCCTCTCGGCGCGGTCGTCGGTGGGCTACTGCTCGGCATACTCTTAGCGTTGATTGGGGCATACTTGCCAGCACTGGCTGACCTGCGTTTAGCGCTGTCGCTGTTGCTGATCGTCGTGCTGCTCATCGTGCGACCATCAGGTCTGTTCGGCCAGACCCATATGCGGCGGGTCTAACCAGGAGGTGGATAAAAGGCGTGTACGACTTCAGCCCAACACCTGAGCAGACACAGGTCCTCGAGCGCGTACGCGAGCTCGTCGACACGCTGGTCTATCCCAACGAACAACACATGATCCCTCACCGCGGGCTGCCCCTCGACATCCTGAGGCCATTGCAGGCGCGCGTCAAAGAAGCGGGGTTATGGGCTGCCCACCTGCCGGCTGATGCTGGCGGACTCGGCATGGGCAACGTGACGCTCGGCCTGATCAACGAGCAGCTCGGTCGTAGTCCAATCGCGCCACGCGTCTTTGGCACCTCGGCGCCGGACACCGGCAACACCGAGATCTTGCACCTCGCCGCAACTCCGGATCAGCGCCACACGTATCTCGAACCATTGGTCGCGGACGATATCCGGTCGTGCATCGCCATGACTGAGCCAGAAGTCTCCGGGTCCGATCCGACCCAGATTCGCACGACCGCTGTTTGGGACGGTGACGCATGGGTCATCAACGGTCACAAATGGTTCATCACCAACGCCAATGGCGCGGCATTCGCGATCGTGTTCGCCATCACCGACCCGACGGCGGCGCCGCACAAACGGGCCAGCATGTTCATCGTGCCAACCGATACCCCGGGCTACGAATTCGTGCGCGAAGTCCCGGTTATGGGCGAATTCAGCGAAGGTGGCCACTGCGAGCTGCGCTTTACCAATTGCCGCGTATCCGCGGACAACATGTTAGGCGAACGAGGCAGCGGCTTTGCGCTCGCTCAGGCGCGGCTCGGCCCCGGCCGCATTACCCATTGCATGCGCTGGATCGGCGTCGCCCAGCGGGCCTTCGAGTTGATGTTGGGGCGAGCGCTCGACCGTGAAACGCGTGGTCAGAAACTCGCCGACCTGCAGACGATTCAAAACTGGATCGCCGATTCTGCCGCCGAGATCCACGGCTTCCGCCTGATGACATTGCACGCGGCGTGGCTGATGGATAACAAGGCAGATGCGCGGACCGAAATCTCGATGATCAAATTCGTCGGCGCAAAGGTGTTGCACGACGTCCTCGATCGCGCGATCCAGGTGCATGGCGCACTCGGCTTCAGCCAGGACTCGCCGCTCGAGAGCTGGTATCGCGAAGCGAGGGCGGCGCGGATTTACGATGGTCCAGACGAAGTCCACCGCATGGTGGTGGCGCGTCAGATCCTGCGCCATTTCGCGGCACCGCGATCCGAGGCGCCCAGACTCGTAACGGTTTGACCGACACGCTCGACACTATTCCCGTTCGGCCGGACGAACGACTGGCAGTGGACCGCGTCGCGGCATTCGTCAGTGCAACCCTGCCGCACATTGACTCCGACAAACTGGCGATTGAGCAGTTTCCATCGGGACACTCCAACCTGACGTACTTGCTCCGGGCCGGCGATTGGGAGGGTGTGCTCAGACGGCCGCCGTTTGGCCCCGTTCCGCCGCGGGCGCACGACATGATCCGTGAATTTCGCATCCTGGAGCGTCTCCACCCGGTGTTTGGCCTGGCGCCGGAGCCGTATGTGCTGTGCGAAGACACAGCAGTTCTGGGCGCGCCGTTTTACATCATGGAGCGACGACATGGACTGGTGCTCGATCAAGAGTTTTCCCCGAGCTGGCGCCTGGATGAAGCAGTGCACCGTGGCATCGCGGAATCGCTCATAGATGTGCTGGTGGAGCTGCATGATGTGGACTGGCAGGCAGCCGGGCTCGGCGAACTCGGTCGGCCGGACGGCTACCTGCGGCGGCAGTTGAGCGGCTGGCTGGAGCGCTATAGCCGCGCCAAGACATCGGCAGTACCCGAAGTCGATGACCTGGCGGCCTGGCTGGGGCGGAACATCCCGGAGTCGCCTGCGCCGACCGTCATCCACAATGACTACAAACTCAACAACGTGCTGCTCCAGCCAGCCGATCCAACCCGCATCATCGCCGTACTTGATTGGGAGATGGCTACGGTCGGCGACCCGTTGTCGGATCTGGCGTCACTGCTGGTGTACTGGTCAGAGCCGGGCGACGAGCGCCTGCTGGGCGGCCTCAGGTCGGTCACGGCCACACCGGGCTTTCCTGGCAGAGACGAGATAAAAGAGCTCTATGCTCGGCGCAGCGGTCGCGATCTCAGTAATTTGAACTGGTATATCGCGTTCGCCTATTTCAAGGTGGCCGGCATTTTGCAACAGATCTATTTCCGCTGGCGGGAGGGTCAGACTCACGACGAGCGTTTCTCGCGCCATGACATCGTGGCGGCCAATTTGATTCGCGCCGGCGCGCGCGCCGCTGGCTTCTAACTGGTTGGCTGTTCGCCCGCGACCAGCGCACGGCGCAGTACTTTGCCGACGGCGCTTTTCGGCAGCGTTTCGCGAAATTCGTACAGCCGCGGCACTTTGAACGGCGCCAGCCGCTCACGACAGAATGCGTCGAGTGCTTCAGCCGTGACCTCTGTACCCGGCCGCGTGACGACGTAGGCTTTGATCGTCTCTCCCCGATACGTGTCGGGGATACCCGCGACGCAGCATTCGAGCACCGCCGGATGCTCGTACAGGATCTCCTCCACGTCACGTGGATACACGTTGTACCCGGAGGCGATGATCATGTCCTTCTTGCGATCCACGATCGAGAAGAACCCGTCGTCACCCATTGTGCCGAGGTCACCCGTATAGAGCCACCCGTCGCGTAAGGCGATGGCAGTCTCGTCGGACCGGTTCCAGTAGCCCTTCATCACCTGCGGGCCGCGAATGCGGAGCTCGCCGATCTCACCGGGTGGCAGCACGTGCAAGCCGGTCTCGATGTCGACGATCTCGCAGTCCGTGTCCGGTAATGGAATCCCGACAGTGCCGGGCCTGGACTCCAGCAGAAACGGACAGCCGTGACTGACCGGCGACGTCTCGCTCAGGCCATAGCCCTCACGCAACCGACCGCCGAATTGTTGGGCGAAGCTCTGAATCACCTCGACGGGCAACGGTGCGGCGCCGGAGTTGCAGTACTTGATCGAGCTGACGCCATAGGCCGCCGCATTCGGAAAATTGAGGACCGCAACATACATCGTCGGCACGCCCGGAAAATACGTCGGCTGCGTGGCTTTGATCGTCTCCATCACTTCTTTCAGATCGAAGCGCGGCAGCAAGATGATCTCGTAGCCAGCAGCGATCGGGAAGTTCATCCCGACGGTCATGCCATACGCGTGGAAGAGGGGAATCACGGTCAACATCCGTTCGGTACCCGGCGGTCCACCACTCGGATTCCAGGCTCGAATCTGTTGGACGTTAGCGACCAGATTGAAATGCGTCAGCATCGCTGCTTTGGAGACACCGGTCGTGCCGCCCGTGTATTGCAGCGCGGCGACGTCCTCGCGCGGGTTGATGCTGACCACCGGTGGGGCAGCGGTTGTTTTAGCCAGGACATCTTCGAAACGTTGCGCTGCGGGACCCAGCGGCACGTCACCTTTTAGTGTCGCAACCAATACCCGCGCGAGCGGTACCGCCGCGGCCTGCACAACCGGGTACAGCGCATCCGCGACCACAATCGTCTGGGCGCCAGAGTCAGCGAGTACGTGTGCCAGTTCGCGGGCCGTGTAAAGCGGGTTGACCTGAGCGATGACTCCACCCGCGCGCAGCACACCGAAATAGGCGATGACGTATTGCGGGCAGTTGGGCAGCATGAGCGCCACCCGGTCGCCTTGTTTGACGCCCATTTCCGCCAGCGCCGCGGCAAAGCGCTGCGCCCGCCCCCAGACTTCGGCGTAGGTCAGGGTGTGCGTGTAAAAGCGAACCGCCGGCAGGTCCGGATGCTTGGCGGCTGATTCTTCGAGCAGCGTAAACAGCGGGACGCTGCGATAGTCGAGAGTGGTCGGAATCTCCGTTGGGTAGTGTTTCAGCCAGGGTCGGCTGCCGATTTCCGTGGCCACGCTCTCACGCTCCTGGCTGCGGTCGCGCTGGCGGTCTGCTCGGCGGTTGCACGGTCCGCGTGATTCGCACCCGGATCAAACACCGGCCTTCGTCCTGCATGCGCTGCTTGAAGGCCTCGGAGTCCGTGTCGTCGGCAAAGCCGCGACGCCGATAGAAATCGGCCAGGAGAGGCATCGCTTCAGGGAGAAAGGTAATGTCTGCCTGTCCTTCGACGTGCATCCACGGTCCGAGAAACTTCTCGGTGATGATGCACACCGCGGCATAGGGGTCGCGTTGCAGGTTCTTGACCTTAGCCGTCGCAGCGCGGGTGGAAAACAGCAGATTCCCCTCGTCGTCTCCGAGCAGGGCCATTGGCGATGATTGGATCCCGCCATCGCGGCGGCGGGTCATCAGCACCCCGCGACTGGTCTCCTGCAAGAGTTGTTTCAGCGCGTCGAGCTGTGTCGAGGAAACGGTCACCATGGTCTTTGAGCCACCTGCCCTCCTGCACACTGAGGGTACTGCCCCGTACCCTCGACCGGAATGAGCATGCTGACTCGTTCCGTGGTGGTGTTGGTATCCCTGCTGCTGGCTCTAACGGGCGTCGCGTTAGCTGCCAATGCGGCACCCGTACGACAGGCGACTGATTGGGAGCTCCTTGACGGCCCCAGCGCGCCAATCATTCAACTCTGGGCGCTCCCAGACGGCACGGTGTTCGCCGCCGATGGCGACCACGCGCTGTACTCGAGCGCCGACCTCGGCGCGACCTGGCAAGCGATCGCGCCGCCAGCGGGTGGCTGGGCGACGGCACCTGACCCGATCGACGCCGCGACCGTGTATGGTGCGGCCAGCGCGGGTCTGTTCAAGAGCACCGATGGTGGTGCGTCGTGGACCCTGATCCGCCCGGCTGCCACGGCTGTCACAGACGTCACGATCTCAGGTCTGCGCCTGGCGATCAGCCCAGCCGACAACCAGGTGCTGTACCTGGTTGAGCCGCTGGCCTCGTTGGACCCGTCGAGCATCGTGCGCAGCACCGACGGCGGCGCATCGTGGGTCAAGGCGACGGATATCAGTCGGGCGGGCTCGCCGTGCGGCACGCTGGTGAGCATCCTCATCGCGCATCCGCTGGACCCACAGCGCGTGTTCAGCAACATGGGCTGCTACGCCGGTCGCAACTTCGGCCAGCGTGTGTCGCAGAGCTTCGACCAGGGCACTACGTGGTCCACCGTGTTTCGCGACGGCCAGGGTCTATCGCCACGCCTACTGATCGGCGGCGGCGGTGGCGACCCGTCCCGTTTTTATCTGACGACTTCACCGTTCATGGGTGGCAGTGCCGCGCGGTTGTACCGCTCTGACGATGATGCAGCGAACTGGACGGAGGTCCTGGAGGGCGGCGACCCGCAATCGACGCGGTTCGGCGGGCTGGCGTACGACCCAGACCAACCGGACACCGTTTTCGTGGCCACGGGTCCGACGCCGAATCCCGACGACACCGGTGTGCGCGCGACCTGGGACGGTGGCCAGACGTGGGCGTTCTTCGGCCGACAGGACATCGGCTGGGTCAATAGCCTCGTCCGCGCGCCTGACGGGACACTGCTCGCCGCGACCAACGAAGGAATCTGGCGTCTCGCGGCTGGCTACTGACCGTCGCTTCGATCGCCGCGTGACCGTCAATCAGCCGGAGGCCGTCCGGCGGGGTCAGTGAGCAGCGACAAAGATGCAAAAGGGGTGGCCGGCAGGGTCGGCGTAGACGAAAAGCGGCTCTTGTTCGTCGTCCGACCGGTCGTGCAGCAGGACCGCGCCGAGTCTTAGCACCCGCTGGTGCTGGAGGTCGAGCTCTTTCCGTGTGGGCACCGTCATGTCGAGGTGCAGCTGTTGCGGCACGGCATCCTGGGGCCAGGTCGATTTGCGCAAGGTGGCGACCTGCTGAAACGCGATCTGCGGCTCGCCGGAAGGATGACGGAGGACGAGCCAATCGCCGCCCCGCTCGTCGAGCGCACCATCAGCCGGAGGTTCGTCACCAGGCCGATAGATGAAGCCGAGCAGCCGCCGATAAAACTCCGCGAGGGCGCGAGCGTCAGTCGTGTCCAGGACGACCTGACCAAGGACCGGAAACGATTGGCCGCTGTCTGTCACGAGCCTACCTACCTCCGAGCATTTTCTCACGGCAGCGACTCGCCCGCCGCCGTGGGGGAGACCGAGCGTGTCCCCATAAACGTTGCCCGAACATATGTTCTACACTGGTTGGATGGACGACGCCCTCGCAACGACCTGCCCGCGCTGCCGAGTT
>DASYKL010000789.1:0-5133 GCA_035995405.1 Chloroflexota bacterium | reverse complement strand
CACGCTGCACCCGGTCGAGTACTACAACCGTCTGCCAACCCCTAATCGGGTGCAGCTATCGATCGTGTTGGACCCAATGCTGGCGACGGGCGGCACGGCGGCGGCGAGTGTGGACATCCTCAAACGCTGGGGCTGCGAACGGATCAAGTACATCGGCTTGTTGGCGGCGCCAGAGGGCATCGAGCGGCTGAGCCAGGCGCATCCTGATGTGCCGATCCATGTCGCCGCGGTGGACCAGCGCTTGAATGAAATTGGCTACATCGTCCCAGGGCTGGGCGACGCGGGGGATCGTCAATTCGGCACGGCGTAACGAAAGAGTTACACTGCTGCAACGATATGGCCGCGGGGGGGCGGTAATCGAGCTGCGGTGCTGGTCGTCGAGAACGACCCGGTCATGGCGCGCGCGCTGGTCCAGACGCTCGAGCTGGCTGGTTACCGCGTCTGGCATGCGGCGGATGGCTTTGACGCGCGGGGCAAGCACGTGAGCTGCGGGTCGGAGGGCTGCTGGTGGAGCCCGCGCGGCGGCGCGCGATGCTGGGACACGAGCTGTTGTCGCTGACCCCGACGGAGCTGCGTCTGCTCATCGCCCTGGCGTCGGACGCCGAGCAGATCCTGTCACGCGATCGCCTGGCGCGCGAGGGGTGGGGCTATGCCAGCGCCAGCAACAACCGCACCATCGACGTCCACATCCGTCGTTTGCGGCTCAAGCTGGCATCACGACGAACGCCAGGTCCAGCGATCGTCTCAGTGCGGGCCATGGGCTACCGGCTGACCGCCGGCGAGGCCGCTTCTACAGCCGCATGAGGGCCGCCTGAGCGCGAAAATTTAACTGTTCTGCTAGACTACGGGGTGCCGCGGTAACGCGGGGGGCATGGCGAACCGGTCTGGATCACGTGTCACAACCGTCCAGGCGTTGGCTGTTGCGTCTCAGTTCGGCATCACCTTGGCGGTGTCTGTTGTTCTGGGGTATTTCGCAGGCCATTGGCTCGACGATCGACTTGGGACTAACTTCATCTTCACTCTTGTCGGCGTCCTGCTCGGGCTGGTGGCCGCGGCCACCAATACTGTCCGGCTGTACCACGCGATGCTGCGCAAGATCGAAGCAGACTAGATTGGATTGATGCAGCAGGGCGCACTCGGCTTTTTCGCACAAGAGCACGCGGCACAAGCCGCCGCCACGACGGCTTCAGCGACGCCGCAGCCGCCGGCCGAGCTGCTGTTCGATGTTTTCGGCTTGCCAGTCACCAACGCGATCTTCACCGCCTGGATCGTCATCGTCATCCTGGTCCTGTTCGCCTTCTTCTCGACGCGCACGATGCGCGTTGCACCACGAGGCGTGCAGAACTTCTGGGAGCTGATCATCGAGTTGTGGATCGGCATCAGCGAGCAAACGATGGGCCGCCGTCGCGGGCGACGCTTCATGCCCCTGGTCGCGAGCGCCTTCCTCTATGTCGTGTTCAACAACTGGTTCGGCACGTTGCCCATTGGCTACATCACCATCGTCAACATCGACCACGAAGTGGTACCGCTGCTGCGGTCGGCGAACAGCGACCTGAACCTGACGGCTGCCATGGCCATCATGGTGATCCTGCTAGCCGAGTTCTTCGAGCTGCGCTCGCTCGGGTTGCTGGGCTACCTGAAGGGTCTGTTCTTACCCAACCCGCTGCGTTGGCTGGAGATCTTCACCCGGCCACTCTCGCTCGCGTTCCGGCTCTTCGGCAACATCTTCGCCGGCGAGGTACTCCTGGCCACGATGTTGACGGTCGCGCCATTCGTGTTGTTCATCTTCATCGGTCTGGAATTGTTTGTCGGACTCATTCAGGCGTTGATCTTCTCTATGCTTAGCCTCGTGTTCTTGAGCATCGCGACCGTGCACGAAGATGCACACGGCGCGCACGATGATCACGATTCAATCGAGGGCGAGCTGGCCACGGCGACACATGGCCAGCCGTTCTGACCGCACTCTGGACATCACCCCCCACCTGGAGGTTCGCTCGTGATTTCTGAGCTCGCTTTCTTCGCCCAGGCTGCTGCCGCAACTGCCGCTCCCAACGTTTGGGCGCCTGCTCTGGCGATCGGTCTCGGGGCTATCGGCCCTGGTATCGGAGTCGGCTATGGCGTCGGCAAGGCCATGGAGGCGATCGGCCGCAATCCCGAGGTCATCGGCCCCATCCTGGTGCCGCTGCTCATCGGTCTTGGCTTCGCTGAAGCCATCGCCATCTACGCCCTGGTCATCGCCTTCATCCTCGTCGGCAAGGTCTAATCCGCCAGGCGGAGCGACCTCATGGAAGCAATCGCGGGCACTCTCGGCCTGAACGTGCCGGGCCTGATCTGGCACGCCGTCAACTTCATCGTGCTGCTATTCCTGCTCCGGCTGGTGCTGTTCAAGCCAGTCGTCGGGATGCTCGATGCGCGCGCCCAACGGGTGCGCGAAAGCATGGAGCAAGCGGAAGCTGCGCGGCGCGCGGCCGCGCAGGCCGAAGCCGATCGCCAGGCATTGCTGGCCGAAACGCGGCGCGACGCGGAAGCTATTCGGGCACGCGCCGACGAACAAGCCAAGCGCATCCTGTCCGATGCGGAAGCTCGCGCCCAGGAGCGTCAACAGCAAATCCTGGAGCAGGCCGAGGCGACCAGTCGCCAGATCGAAGCGCGAGTTATGGCCCAGGTTCGGGCACAGCTTGCCGATCTGGTCGTCAGCGCGGTTGAACGCGTCACCCGCAATGCGCTTGACGGCAACGCCCAGCGGGGTCTGGTCCAGCAGTTCCTGACGACAACCAACGGAGCTTCTGGTGGCGGGTCCTTGCGGCCCGATTCGTCACTCTAATCGTGCCCGCCAGCGCGAGCGCCCGACGCTACGCCGCCGCGGCGTTCAATGTCGCCGCGCAGAATGGTGACTACGACGTCTGGCTGAGCATTTTGACCGACCTCGCGCGCATCATGCAGATGCCGAGTGCGCGGACGATTTTCGCGAGCCCGGCCGTCGCAACGTCGCAGAAGGTAACGGCCCTCGATCGCATCGCGCCGACAGCACCACCGCTCGTGCGCAATTTCCTGCACATTCTTGCCGAGCGGGATCGTCTGGACACAATTCCGGGCATCGCCGAAGCCTTGCAGGAATTGATCAACGCACAGCGCGGCATCATCACCGCCGATGTCACGACGGCGATCCCGCTTGATGCGGACATGCAGCGTCTGGTGGCGCAGCGTCTGGGCGCCTATTTCAGCCGCGATCCTGACAAGGTCGAGATTCGCGGACACGTGGATCCCAACATCATCGGCGGTGTCGTCGCGCGTGTCGGGGATCGCTTGATCGACGACAGTATCCGGGGTCGTCTCGAGCGACTGCGGCGCACGCTCGCCGCGGGCACTCGGTGAGCTGCGCGGGGTTCAGCTTTGCACCAGTATCAGTACCCGTCACATCACTGTCTGGCTGATCGCCGACAGCTCACAGCCACGCCGAGGTAAACAATGGCCGCACCCACTGAAGAAATCAATTCCATTCTCGTCCAACAGATCACCAACTTCTCGTCCGCGGTTGAGACGCGCGAGGTCGGGTCGGTGGTTCAGATTGGCGATGGCATTGCCCGCGTCTACGGCCTGGGCAACGTCGGCGCGCTAGAGCTGGTCGAGTTCACCAAGCAAGGGGTGATGGGCATCGCCCTGAACCTCGAGGAAGAGTCGGTCGGCGTCATGGTCGTTGGGCCGTACACCCAGATCGAAGAAGGCGATGAGGTCCGCCGCACAGGCCGCATCGCGTCTGTGCCAGTCGGGCCGGAGCTCATCGGCCGCGTGGTCAACCCGCTGGGCGTTCCGCTTGATGGCAAAGGTCCACTGCCAACCACGATGCCGTCTCGGCCGGTCGAGGTGATCGCGCCACGCGTCGTGCTGCGGTCGCCCGTGAACACGCCGGTGCAGACCGGCATCAAGGCCATCGACGCCATGATCCCGATCGGTCGCGGCCAGCGCGAGCTGATCATCGGCGACCGCCAGACAGGCAAGACGACCGTTGCGCTCGACGCGATCATCAATCAGCGCGGCGGTGATCTGACGTGTATCTACGTGGCGATCGGACAGAAGGCGTCTTCGATCGCCGAGGTCGTCAATATCCTCGAGCAGGAAGGCGCGATGGAGCACACCATCGTCGTCGCCGTTTCGGCTCAGGACCCGGCGCCGCTGTGGTATCTGGCGCCGTTCGCCGGCTGCGCGATGGGCGAGTACTTCATGTGGGAAGGCAAGGACGCCATGATCGTCTACGACGATCTGAGCAAGCACGCCTGGGCCTACCGCCAGATTTCGCTACTGCTCCGTCGGCCAGCGGGCCGCGAGGCCTATCCGGGCGACGTGTTCTATCTGCACTCGCGCTTGCTCGAACGGGCGGCCAAGCTCGACAAGCCATATGGCGGCGGATCGCTGACTGCACTGCCGATCATCGAGACGCAGGCGAACGATGTGTCAGCTTACATTCCGACCAACGTCATCTCGATCACCGACGGCCAGATTTATCTCGAGCCAGACCTGTTCTACGCGGGTGTTCGGCCAGCGCTGAATGTCGGTGTGTCCGTCTCACGAGTCGGCTCGTCGGCGCAGACCAAAGCGATGAAGCAGGTCGCGGCCAAGATGAAGCTCGAGCTGGCCCAGTTCCGCGAGCTGGCGGCCTTTGCCCAGTTTGCGTCAGACCTCGACCGCACCACTCGAGCCCAGCTCGAACGCGGTTTGCGGTCGCAAGAAGTACTGAAGCAGCCCAATTTCCAGCCGTTCTCGCTGGCCAAGGAAGTCTCCATCATCTTCGCCCTGACCAACGGCTTCCTGGACGACGTGCCGATCGACAAAGTTCGGCAGTGGGAAGACGAGTTCCACCGGTTCATGGAAACCGCGCATCCCGAGGTTCTGGACACCATCACGAAGGAGAAAGCCCTCTCCGATGACACCATCGCCGCGCTACGCGCCGCGATCGATGAGTTCAAGAAACAAGTTGTCCTGTAGCACGAAATGGGACGAGGTCCGGGTCGGGGGAGCCTGCGGCCCCCCGCCGCCAGTCGCTGCTCCGCTGCGCTGCGCGCTCCTTCCCGCGGCGACCCCCCGCGTACGTGCTGCCGCCGTCGCAGGGTGCGATTACGCGTTGGCGTACTCACG
>DASYKL010000788.1:0-1668 GCA_035995405.1 Chloroflexota bacterium | reverse complement strand
CGCTCAAACACCAGCCAAAGTAAGTGACCGCGTCGCTGCACGAACTGCTGGCGGCGGAGCGGTTTGGCGTCCTGGCGACGCATTCGGCGCGGCGGCCGGGGTGGCCGTTTGCGTCGCTGGCGCCGTACGCGCTCGATGAGCGCGGGGGGCCAGTCCTGCTGTTGAGCGACCTCGCAGAGCACACCCGCAACATTCGTGCTGACGCGCGGGTGTCGCTGCTCGTCCAGCAGACCAGTGACGAAGAGGACCCACAGGCCGCGGCGCGGGTGACGCTGCTGGGCATGCTCGTCGCGCTGCCGAGCGACGCGGCACCGTCAGCCAGAGAGCACTACGTGGCTCGCCACCCGCGGGCCGCCGAGTACGCCGCGCTGAGCGATTTTCGGGTGTACGGGTTGAGTGTCACTGAAGCGCGTTTCATTGGCGGCTTCGGCAATATGGGTTGGCTCAGCGGCGAAGCGTTACGGGCGGTGCTCGGACCGTGAGTTGACAGCTATACGCAGCCCTCACAGAATGGCACCGTTAATCAGGGGGTTTGCGCCTGCCCGGGAGCGGGCGCGAGGAGCGTGGAATGTCGGACAACGTCGATCCGGGTCCGAACGAGGCTTCGCCTCAGGACACGTCCGAACAGTTGCGACCGGTCGTTACCCGTCGCGAATTCATGGCTGGTGCGGGGGCCGGCCTGGCAGTTGGAGCGGTCGTCGCGGGGGGAATCGCCGTGGCGACCCGACCAGCGGCCCAAACGCAGCCAAACGCACTCGTCACTCAACCAGGTGGCCCAGCGGTTGTGGCACCTGGCGCAGCGCCTGTCGCCCAACCAGCGGTAGGCGGCCAGACACAAACGCAGCCACAGCCAGCGGCGCCCTCGAGCGCACTGCCACTGAACATGCGACGCGTCGAATTGAACATCGACGGCGTCCGTCTGCCGGTCACCATCGACGTGCGCGAGAGCCTGTGGGAGGCGATGGTCTTCAAGCTCAACCTGTCGAGCTCGAATCTGGGCTGCGACCGGGCGCAGTGTGGTGCGTGCACCGTGCTGATCGACGGTCGGGCGGTCAACGGCTGTACGGTGCTGGCCGCACGGCTGGGCCGCGGCCAGCAGATCCTGACCGTCGACGGCATTCGCAACGGCCCAGGCATCGCCGGGCTGCACCCGATCCAGAAAGCGTTCTGGCAACTGGGCGGCTACCAGTGCGGCATCTGCACACGCGGCTTCATTATGTCGAGCTACGCGTTGTTGCAAGCCAACAAGAGCCCGTCCAACGACGACATCGCCGAGGCACTCGCGGGCAACATCTGTCGCTGCTCCGAGTACCCGCAGATTTTCGACTCCGTCCGCGCGGCAGCGGCGGAAATGCGCGGTGAGCAAACCATCACCATTACTGGCGGCGCGGATGCCAGCGGTGGTTCGCTCGAAGACCCGTCGCTGGCCGAGTAGGGGAGGACTACTGAGATGTCTCTGCAGAAGGTCGACGTCTTGCGCGTCGCCTTGGACCTGGACTATGCCGCTGCACTGAACGAGGCCGAGTGGGCGTCGGTGCTGGCGTCGAACGAGTGGCACATCATGACGGCCGAAAATGCCGACCTGCTGGCGCCCGTCCTGGCCCGTTTCGGCAGCAGACTGTCCGTCGCCGCGCAGGCGCAGACACTGCCACCGCGCCCCATCCCCGA
>DASYKL010000787.1:0-8511 GCA_035995405.1 Chloroflexota bacterium | reverse complement strand
GTTGTTGGGAGTCGCCCAGGAGGAGGTTGGCGAGTCCTTCCGACAGGTTCAGACCGAAGAGGGTGTGCAGGCTTGGCCGCCGCAGGTCGGCGTCGATGACGATCACCCGTCGACCGCCTTCGGCAAGGGCGATGGCCAGGTTAGCGACGGTGGTCGACTTGCCTTCGCCCGCGGCCGCGCTGGTGATGCCGACGGTCTGCAGCTGGCGGTCGGCGTAGGCGAATTGCAGGTTCGCCGCCAGGCTGCGATAGGCCTCGGCGGCCGGCGAGCGCGGGTCGGCGAGCATGATCAGCCCCGTGTTGCCAGATCCGACCCCGGCGAGCGAGCGGCCGTTACGCGAGACGGGCGCCAGCGAGGTGATGCCTTCGGGCGGGGTAGAGGATGAGGTCATTGCCTGGTTGCGGTCCTTCCTGACGGCCTCAACGCCGTGCTGCGGTTGTCGGCGTCGTTAGCGGGTTCTGCACCTCACCTGGTGGCGAGTGCGGCACTGGTGCGGCGCCCACGCCGTTGGTGTGCGCACGTGGAACGGCGCCCAACAGCGGTAGCTCGAGAAAGCGTTCGACGTCGCTCGGCGTGCGAATCGAATCATCGAAGTACACGCGGCCCAGTACGAGGAGGCCGGCTACCAGCAGACCAAGCACAGCCGCGGCGGGTACCAGGATGCGCGTCTGCGGCCAGATCAGCGTCGCCACGTTATCTCGGTCAAGGGTCGACAAAATGACTCGCTCCTCACGGAGCTTGCCTTGTTCGGCGGCGTTGTGTTGACGGGTATAGACGTCGGCAATCTCGAGACTCAATTGCTCGGCGCGGCGCGGATCTGAATCTTCGACGTCGAGACGAATCTGACCGCTGTCCTGGACCGGTTCGGCTCGCGTGTGATCGAGGATGCGCGAGGGCGAGAGGTCGGTGTGCAGGTTGCGGTCGACCTCGCGCATGATGCTCAACTGACGTACCTGCTCAGCCAGGGGTCGCAGCTCTTTTTCAAGCGCCAGGAAGTTACCGTAATCCAAGCGCCCGGTGGCCTGCATAAGGACCGACGATCGCCAACGCGGCTCACTGCCGGGCAACAGTTTGGCGTAGGCGTAGGCGGCTGCAGCGGCTAGAAGAGTCGCGGCCAGGAGAATCCACCACCGTTCGCGCAGCGCCCGCAGCGCTTCGTTGGCCGTCACTGGGAGTCCCCGCAGGCGGAAATCAGGCGGCTACCCCGCGCCGGCCCGCGGTACGCGGGATCTCGCCAAGCACTGGCAGCTGCAAAGCGGTTTCGGCTTCGTCGCGCGTGCGCAACCTGGTATCGAGATAGTGCAGCAGGAAGGCCAGAGCCACGCCGAGCAGCAAGCCGATGACCGTCCGCAGGCCGATCTCGCTTACGAGACCTGCTCCCGTGTTGGCTCGATGCGTATCTGGCGGGGTCACGACGCTCATCTGCGTGTTCTCGGCCGAGAGTGCCTTCAGATACAGCGCCAGGTGGGCGCGGTCGTTGATGATGCGGCTGATCGAGCCAGCGATTGCCTGGCCTTCTTCGAACGTCGGGGTGGTCACGGTCACATCGATGAAGCGATGAGTCTTCTTGGTGCGTGTGGCGTTGACGATGCTCGTCAGATCAACGTCGATGCCGTTGGACGTGGCTAGCTCACGCTGCACTTCGCTGGCAAAGGCACGACTCGTCATGAACTCGCTCATATCGTCGGCGAGGTACTCGGAGTCGAGGTTCGAGTAGTAGGTCGGATCGAAGTACGGTGTGATCGTTGGATCGAGCGTCGAGATCGTGCTGACGGCGATGCGCATATCCGTTTTGTAGGCGGCTGCGCCGCGTAGACCGACCGCCGCTGAGGCCAGCAAAGCGACCAGGGTGATCGCGGCTGGTAACCACCAGCGACGTCGAATAATGCTCCAGTACTCGCGCAGCTCCAACTCTGTCAGTCCTCGTCGATCGGGGTGAACTATATCCCAGGCTCAGTCGCGCAGCAGGCGAACGAAGCGATAGCCGTGTTCGATAGCGCGAGCGCCTGCGGTACTAACGAGCCAGACCGTCACGCGTGGCTGTTCGTTGAGGACCACTTCATGCACCAGTGCCGCGTCTTCCGGCGCGGCCTGCAACGGTGAGTCGAGGATGATGACCTGGGTGGTACCGGGCGGCAGCTCGGTCCGCGTTCGCGCCGTCTCGAAACTGGGCACGTACTCGCTGAAGAGCAGGTCGGCGTTATAGGTCGGCACGTAAAAGCGGAGTTGACGAAAGATGTCATGGGCCAGCACGAACGTCGTCGCCACCGGCTGGCGCTGAATGAAGTCGATCTGGGCGCTGGTCGTGGCATCGTGGGCGCGCAAGTCGGGCAGTCGGCCAGGGCCGACGCCGCGGGCGAATGCCTGGACGTTCCAGCCGACGATCGCCAGGCTCAAGGCCGCTGCCACACCGCTGCTGACCAGTCGTGACGGGGGTACGAGCCGCCAGCCTCTGGCCCGAAGGACGTCCACGACCTGGGCGGTTTCCTGACGCAAATCGAGAATCGCGAGGGCGATAAGCACGCTCGCGGGCGGTGCCAACGACAGTACGTAGCCCGGCTCGCCGAGGTGGGCGAAGATGTAGACGACTAATGGTGGTATGACCCACAGGGCGAGAAAGCGGCTGCGATAGTCGGTCGCCAGGCGGCCTGGCCCAAATCGTTTGCCGAGCAGATACAACACCAGCACCAGGCCGATACCCAGCATCTGCCTGAGGTAGTTGATCAGAAAGTTCAGGTTGTAGGTCGCCTGCGTGTCACCGCCAGCGGCGAAATCACCGACCACGCCGACATAGGCCGATTGCGGCGACCAGACTTGCAGATACGCGGCGAAGGCCTGCCGATACACGTCCCAGCCGCCGCTGAGCTGGACCATCGGAATTGCCCAGGCCAGCACGACCAGCACCGCCAGACCAACGCTCGCCAGACGCAGTCGCCAGTTGACGCGCCACCAGGCCAACAGCGCGAGGGGCATGCAGAAGACCGCGCCGTCCCAGCGTGTGCCAAACGAGATCGCCCAGCAGATACCCAGCACGAGCGCCAGACGGTGACGGCCGGCGAGGATCGAGTGCGCGAGCCAGGCCAGCAGCGCTGTCTCCCCAGCCAACGCCACATACGGGTAGGCGACTTCGCCGTAGCCCCAGAAGCCGACGGTGCACACCAGGAGCACGCCCGCCAGCAGGGCCAGCGCTCGGCCGAACATGGCGCGGGCCAGGCCGATCGTGCAGCCGACGGCTAGTGCACTCCAGCCGATGCCCTCCAGAATCAACGAGCGATTGGCATCGTGCACGACCAGGTCGATGACGCGGGCGAAGAAGACGTACAGCGGGTAGCCAGGCGGATGCGGCTGATGGAAGGCGACGTTGTAGAAGTCTCTGACCGCCAGCGCGTAATTGGCTGAGTCGAAGGCATACAGGGTGTGGGTCACGAACGCCAGACGCGACGCCACCGTCGCGACGACGAGCGCAGCCGCCGCGGCGCAAAAAGCACCTTCGCCGTGCGTCAAGCTGCGCGCTAGCCGCTGACGGGGTGGCACGCGGGAGTGCGATCGCGCGCCGCGGGTAGGACCCCCGACGTACGGCGCCGCTTCGCTAAGCGAAACGGGCGCCGGCGGCATGGGCGGCGATCGATTCGCCGACGAAAGCCCGCAGCTGCTCGCGGAAGACGTGGCTGTCGAACTTTCTCGCGTGCGCCCGCAACGCGTCAGGTTCCCACGAGGTGGCTTCGACGCGACGGACTGCCTCGATCAGGCTGTCCACCTGCTGCTCGCCGAACAGGATGCCCGTGCGGCCATCGTCGACGGTATCGAGTGCGCCGCCGCCGGCGTACGCGACTACTGGTCGGCCACTGGCATTGGCTTCCAGCGGCGCAATGCCAAAGTCCTCTTCGCCCGGAAACACCAACCCGCGACAGCCAGCATAGAGCCGCTTGAGGTCGTCATCGGAGACGCGGCCGACGAATTCGACGTTGCGGCCAGCGCGTGCGCGCAAGGCCGGAAGATCGCGGCCGCCGCTGCCGACGATTTTCAGTTTGATCCCCAGGCGGGTGAACGCATCGACCGCCAGGTCAATCCGTTTGTATGGGATGAGCCGCGACACGATCAGGTAGTAGTCCTCGACTCGGGTCGGCTCCTGCGTAAAGGCGTCGCAATTGACCGGCGGGTAGATGACCGCGGATTCGCGCCGGTAGTACTTCCGAATGCGTGCCGCGACCGTGCGCGAGATCGCCAGAAAACGGTCGACGTTTTGCGCCGTTGCGACGTCCCACGAGCGGAGCTGGCTAATCGCTGCTGGTAGGACCAGCCGCGCAGCAGGGCCGAGTCGTTCGCGCTCGACGTAGGCGTGGTAATTCCAGACCCAGCGCATCGGCGTCAAGCAATAGCAGATATGCAGCGTGCCTGGGGCAGTGATGACCCCTTTGCAGAAGGCCGAACTGTTGGAGATGACGACGTCGAACCCCGAGAAGTCGAAACTCTCGAACGCTAGCGGATAGAGCAGCAGGAACGGCTGGTGGTTGCGCGTGACGAGCGGCAGCCGCTGCATGAACGAGGTTCGGATGTCGAGGCCGCGGATCGTAGCCGACATCTTTTCTGGCCAGTACATCGAGGTAAAGACTGGGGCGCTGGGAAACAGGCCGTGCAGCTCTTCGAGTACACGTTCCGCGCCGCCGTACTGGTTCAGGTAGTCGTGCACGAGCGCCACTTTCAGGCTCGCTGCGCTCGCGGGGTTGGGATCTGGGGTCTCGGATTTGGGCAGATCGGAGCCGTTACCGTTGCCGTTACCGATTCGGTCCCTGACTCCTAAGTCCCAGCTCCCAACGCCCATCAGAACGCGCCTTTGCCTGACAGAACGGCGGGCACGGTACGCAGCAAGATCCTCAGGTCCAACCCAAGCGACCAGTTTTCGATGTACATGATGTCCATCAGTACCTGCTCGGAGAAGCCGAGCTCGCTGCGGCCACTGACCTGCCACAGGCCCGTAATGCCAGGCAGAGTTTCGAGTCGGTGCAGCTGCCAATCCTCGTACAGAGCCACCTCTCGCGGAGTCGCTGGTCGCGGCCCGACCAGACTCATATCGCCTCTTACGACATTCCACAGCTGAGGCAGCTCGTCGATGCTCCAGCGGCGCATGAACGTCCCGATCCGCGTCCGACGTGGATCGTCGCGCATCTTGAAGATCGGTCCTTCAGCTTCGTTGTACTCCAGCAGCGTGGCTAACTGTTCGTCCGCGCCGGGCCGCATCGAGCGAAATTTTCTCATCAGGAAATGCGTACCGCCACGGCCGACGCGAACCTGGCCGAACAGGGGCGAGGCGCCGCGGTCTTCGATCCAGATAAGCAGCGCCAGCGGTAGCAGGAACCATGACAACAGCACCAGTACCGTCAGAGATAGGGCGACGTCAATGACCCGTTTGGTGAGAAAATTGAGCCCCAGGATCGCGTGATCCTTCATCCCCATCAGCGGAATGCCGTTGACGGTGTCGATGTCCAGACGACCGAGGCTGACCTCGTACAGGTCGGGCACCAGGCGGAATTGCACGCCATCGCGTCGACAGTGATCGACGATGCGCATGATCGCTTCGTGCGACTTGCTCGGCAGAGCGATCACGACTTGCGCAATGTGCTCCTGATGGATGATCCGCTCGAGCTCATCCGGTGTGCCGAGCCGACGAAACCGGCCGAAGTCGGAGATGCCTTCACTTGACAGAAAGCCAGCGATCTGGAAGCCGAGATGCGGTCGCGCGGCGAGGGCTTGCATGATCATCCGTCCGACGGTGTTGTCGCCAACGACGAGGGTCCGCGAGACACCGATGCCGCGCTGGTGCAGCATGCCGAGCACCCACAGGCATATCAGTCGCCCGCACAGGACCAAAATCGTGATCAGCGCCCAGGCGAAGATCAGCGTCAAGCGCGACTCGGCGGGATAGCGCACAAACGTCGAGCCAGCGAATGCGATCATCACCGACAAGCCGGCCGCCGAGAAGATCGATGACAGGTCGTCGAGTGCACTGGCCGCGCGCGGGAGGCGGTACAGGCCGCGCAAGGCGATGGTGAAGGCAAACACCAGCGACAGCGCGATCTGCAACGGCAGGTACACGTCGTGCTCGACGTAGTTGCCTGGATCGAGATCGATGACCAGGCTCAGCCGATAACGGGCGAACCAGGCCAGGTAGAAAGCCAGGTTCACGGCGCCGATATCGACCATAAGCAAGGCGATGCGAGCCGCCACATTGGGCGACCGGGCTCCTTCAGATCGTGTGCCGGTGACAGGCTCGCGAAGCATGTAGGCTCGCGAGGCCATCGTCGCAGAAAGCGGGTCCAGCCGCGTCGAACGCGCAGGTCGGGGCCTGGTTGCCATTAGCCGCGGACCGCCTGTACGTAACTCGCGACGGTCTGGTCGGTCATGGCACGCCAACTGAAGCGGCTGGCCTGAATTCGACCTGCCGCACGCATTTCCAACTGTGTTTGGGGGTCATCGAGCACGTGCTGCATCTCATGCGCGAGTCCATCTGTATCGTGCGGCGCTACGAGGCGGGCGGCCTGACCCGCCACTTCAGGCAGAGAGGCCGCGGTGGAGGTCACCACCGGCGTGCCACACGCCATCGCCTCCAGAACAGGCAAACCGAAACCTTCGTACAGACTGGGGAATGCGAAGAGCCGGGCGGCATTGTACCAGAGGGGTAATTCATCTTCCGGGACGAAGCCTAAGAATGTCACCTGGTCGGCAAGGCCAAGGCGCTGCACTGTGTCGAAGATGGGACTGAAGCGCCAGCCCGTTCCGCCGGCCACGTACAGCTTCGGGCGTGGTGCGCTCAACCTGGCGTAGGCCTCCAGCAAGCCCACCAGGTTCTTGCGCGGTTCGAGCGTCCCGACGGCAAAGATGAACGTATCTGGCAGTCCGCGGGCCACGCGAAAGGCTCCGACGTCAGCACTCGGGAGAAGACGGTAGCGCTCCTCGACCGCCGGGTACGTCACCTCGACGCGGTCCTCGGGGACGCTCAACAGGCGCACGATATCACGACGTGTGCTCTCGGAAATGGTCAGGATCCTCCTGGCCCTGCGGGCGGCGGCGCGGGTGGTCGCGGCGAGATAGATGCGATTGGCGGCGTTGAAGGCGCGCGGGAATTGCAGAAAGCTCAGGTCGTAGATGGTGACGACGCTGGGGCCGTTGTATGCGATGGGTAAGGCGTAGGCGAGGCCATGGAACAGGTCCGGCTTGAGTGCCTTGAGCTGACGGGGTAGGACGGTCTGCTCCCACAGGATGCGCCTTGACGGCTTGATCGTCTGCTCACCGCTGGGGTGAAACCGGAGCTGCTTGAACTGCTCGCTGTTTGGCGCCGTGGGAGCAAAAACGTCAAACAAATGCCCCCGAGAGTCGCGGCCGAGCTCGGCCAGGAGGTGGTAGATAACGCGGCTGATGCCGCCGCTGCGATAGCTCTCGGTAAACGAAAGCAATTGCGCGTTCAGAGCGATCCGCATCTAGCAATCACGTACCTTACCGGACAGTACGTGTCGTGGGAGCCTGCGTCCCCGATCCGTACTACGTCTTGTTACCCTGCGGGGTAGTGTCGGACCCCGCTGGGTGGCCTGCGCGACGCTCACCAGGTGGTGATGCTGCGCTGTGGGTCGCCGCGGCTTTGCTATTCGTGGCTGTGGCTGCCGTTGTCTTCGGCGGCTCGCGCGAGCCTGGCATCGGTATGGTCAGCCTGTGCGCCATCGGCGCCATTCTCGCAGGAGCCGGCGCGGTTTTGTGGTTCTGGGGCCTGGCCTATCGACGGTTGCAATACGTCCTCACCGACAACGCCTTGCGCATCGACTGGCTCGGCCGCACGACGGTCGTCCCATACGGCGCCATTCAGGGCATCTATACGGGCCAGCGTCTGACCGGCGCCGCGAGGCCGCAAATACCGCGTTGGCCGGGCATCAACGTCGGCCCCGCACGGGTTCGCGGTCTGGGGCGGCTGCGCTTCTTCGCCACCTCGAGTAACCAGGCGGCGCTGACCCTGATCACCGTCGAGGCCGGCGGGGTGATTGTCTCGGCCGGCGACCCGCAAGCGTTCCGCGCGGCGCTGATCGAGCGGGTCGAGGCTGCCGAGGACGCTTTTGTTGGCGAGCCGGCAGCATGGCACCAGACACCGCCACGCGTGGCGCCGTGGACCGCGATTGCCGATCCCTGGCTGGCGGTCTGCGTCGCGCTCGGCATGCTCATGGTCCTGCTGGTGATGGCGGTCATTGGCGTCCGCTTCGATGCGCTGCCTGATCAGATCGTCATGCACTTCGACGCAAACGGCCGGCCCAGCCAGATTGCCTCGAAGTTTGATTTGCTGCGCTTGCCGCTGTTTGGGCTGTTCATCCTGGCTGTGGATTGGGGGTTGGGGGTCTGGGCACACGCGCGAGACAGGCTGCTGGGGCGGCTCCTGTGGGTTGGCGGCGTGTTGGTGCAGGTGGTTCTACTGGTGGGCGTGCTGCGCCTGGTCGCGTGAGCCATGAGGCGCTCATCCGCCTGGTCGACCGG
>DASYKL010000786.1:0-2037 GCA_035995405.1 Chloroflexota bacterium | reverse complement strand
GCCCTTCAGCAACAGCCAGTACCCTGAGTCGCTCATATTACAGGGTACAACCTCACGACTCCCCTCATTTCAGACAACCCCGAAAGCCTTGTTGAAGACCGTCTGTTCGGCGAGGGTAGTTGCGAACTGCTCGCTGAGAGGTTGGAGCCTTGTCTTTGGCATATTGGGGATCAGTTCGTAGAGCATGCAGCCTTGGCGAAACAGCGAGTGGGTGCGTGTCTTGCTGGTGTTCGACTTAAGGTGGCGATCGTAGCCCAGCGCCTCGCCAGCGGCCCCGAGCAGCGTCAGCAGCGCGATGGCGCATGCGTTGAGCAGCCACAGCCGATCCCGCCGGGCCGGCGTGCTGACATGCACTGCACTCATCCCCATGCCGAAGCGGAGGTCCTTGGTGTCACGCAAGCCGCACTCGATGCTCCATCGCTTGCCGTAGAGCGTCATCAACGCCTTGGCGGACGCATCGGTGGTGCTGGTGGCCAGGCACCAAGCCTGCTTCATGTCCTTGTCCTGCACGCACAGCACGCTGCCCACCTTGTAGCGCTCGGCTGTCACCGAGGCGCCGCGCAGCACCCGAGCGCGGCCGCCGGGTCCGACCCAGCCCGCGGCGGTGCGCACCTCGCCGTCGGCGGCGGCGACCGCGATGTTGCCGCGAAAGCGGATGACGTAGTCGAACTTCAGCTCCTCAGTCAGCACCCGGTAGAGCTTCTGGTCGCCGAACCCGCGGTCGGCCACGATGCACACCGCGACGTCGGCCGGCAGGGCATCGGCCAGGCGGACCAGCGCCTGGTATTCGTACTCGTTGCGGCGGTCCTTGAGCGTCGACTTGTCCACCGTCAGCCATACCAGTGGCGTGGCGCGGCCGTGGCGGGTCATCAGGGACAGCATGATGGTGGCCTGGCCGTCAGCGTCGAACTCAGTCCAGTCCATGGCCACGTTGATGGCGGTGCGCGGCCCGACCACATGAGGCACCCAGTGGCGCAGCGCGGCATCGACGTCGATCCCCGGATTGGAGAGCAACCGATCAACCTGCTTGACGGCGTGCTTGGTCATGCGCCCGCGCGCGAGTGCCAGACCCTGGCCGATGGTGTTGACCGCCAACGAGGCGGTGCTGATGACGCCAAGGGTGGCGTTGGCCAGCGACAGCACGCGCTTGGCATGCAAGTCGCCGTCGAACAGGCCGTCCAGAAAGCGATGGACCTGTCCGAAGCAGAGGGTCTGTTTGTGCGTCATTGTCAGGTCCCGCGCATCGTGGCTGCACGGCCAGGGACTCACGATCCCGACGTCGCCGCAACCGATCACGGCGACGATGTGCGATGAGAAGCGGCCGGGGCCATCGCGATTCTTTTCGGGACGGCAAAGCGCCTACCGCGATTCTTTTGTTGCGAGCACGCTCAGCCGGGAGATGAGGGGAGCAGTGAGCGCCGAAGCTGCTCCCTTGTCTGGAGGGGGCGACTCGGTGGTTCGACTTGGGGAACTGGTCATGATCCTGGAACTTCATCGGCAGGGACTCAGCCTCGCCGCTATCGCTCGGCAACTCGGCATCGATCGCAAGACGGTGCGTCGATACATCGCCCGTGGTCTGGAGCCGCCGGCCTACGGGCCGCGGCCACGTCGGCCAAGGAGCACGGACACCTTCCTGCCCTATCTCCGGGAGCGGCTGGCCGCCTATCCCGGGCTGACCGCCGTTCGGCTATGGCGCGAGCTGCGCGAGCGGGGCTACGCGGGCGGTTACACCGCGGTAAAGCGCGCCGTCCACGGGCTGCGGCCGGACCCGATCCGCCCCTTCGAGATCCGCTTCGAGACCGCACCGGGGGAGCAGGCTCAGGTCGACCTCGCTCGCTTCGAGGTCATCTTCACCGACCAGCCGGGCATCAGCCGGATCGTGTGGCTGTTCTCTATGGTGCTCGGCTACTCGCGGCAGATCTGGGCTCGCTTCGTCATTCACCAGGACCTGCAGAGCGTCCTGCGCTGCCACATCGCTGCGTTCGATGCGCTGGGCGGCGCGACGCGCGAGATCCTCTACGATCGCATGAAGACCGC
>DASYKL010000785.1:0-2059 GCA_035995405.1 Chloroflexota bacterium | reverse complement strand
GTCCGACGACAGCAACTTCATGACCGGCCAGATGATGGTCGTCAACGGCGGCGCGCAGTTCTGGTAGCGAGGCGGCACAATCGCCTGGCTGTGCAATTTGTCGTGATCGCCATTGGCGCGACGCTGGGCGCGAACCTGCGTTTCGTAGTCGGTACGTGGGCCGCGGAGCGCTTTGGGTTGGATTTTTTCCCGTACGGCACGTTTGTGGTGAACGTGTCTGGCGCATTTGCGGTTGGCATCGCGCTCGCGTTGCTGACCGAACGGCTGGATGTTGACCCGCTGTGGCGGCTGTTCTTCGTAACCGGTTTTCTCGGTGGCTACACCACGTTCAGCTCGTACGCCTGGGAGGCGCTGGCATTGGCCGAGTCAGGCGCCTGGCTCCGCGCCGGTGTCTACGTCGTGGGCAGCAACGTTCTGGGGTTTGTCGGCGTCTGGCTGGGGGCGACGCTGGCGCGCCTCGCGCCGCGCTAGGCAGATGGGCCTGGTACGAGGCAGAGTGGTCGACGACGGATCTTGTGCCGCGGCAAGGGGGGTGGGCGCTCGGGGTCCTCGCCGTTTAGCACGCGTCGCAGCAGAAATGCCGGATCGGGCAGCGACGTCTGGCCGAGTGACAGCCGCCAGGAACGGGGCGCAGTCTGGTGACCGAGGCCCTCGGAGAGGACCGTCAGCGCGTACGCCACGTCGTCGAGATCGCTGCGCATGCGGCGGCGGCTGACCCGGCGGACTGCCGCCCAGCGTTGCGCGAGGTCTGTCGTCGTCGCCTCACGGGCTGCCTGAGCCTCGGCGATACGCAGTGGCTCGGCGACGTTCAGCGATGCAGACGTGGCCTGCGGGCCGAGGGCTACGTCGAGTGCAGCGATGACGTCCTGGCGCGTGGTGCAGACGACACTATCGAGCCGGTCGGCCCAGTAGAGCAGAACCAGGCTGGTCCGCATGGACCATGCGGCGAGCTGGCGCTTGTCGTCGGTTGGCTTTGGTTTACGCCAGCCGGGGCGAGGGTTCCAGCTGCCGGGGAGGTGTTCGGGCGCCAGGATGGCAGTCCCGGCGTGGAGCAATGGCGCGGCGCGGACCAGGAGACCTGCTTGCTGGGCTAGACGGCGGGAGTGCTCATCCTTGATGAGCGGATCGTGCCAGGCGGCATAGAGCATGGCGCCGGTGTCGTAGAAGGGGTCCAGGACGAAGCTGCGATTGAAGAGGCCGGCGGCGATGCGGAGAGCACGCTCGTCGTCGAGGAGGACGACGGCTCGCCAGCGACCTGAGCTTTTGTTCAGCAGGTCAATTTCGGTGGAGTCAGGGACGCGGTGGCCGATAACCGAGCGGCCGGGGTAGTCGCCGATGTCTTTCAAAATGCCGACGTAGTCGGCGCGATTGGTGGGCAGCTCGAGGACGGCGTGCTCGGCCTCGGGTGGCGACAGGTCGGCGAACCCCCGCGAGGCCATAGCGCGCCAGCCCGCGGCCGCCGGGAACACCACGCAGCCAATGGTAGGCAGTCGGGACCGTGCAATTGGCTTTTGATTGGTTGAGAAACCGACTAAACTACTCGGCGATGGGGGTCTATGACGTGACCGCGCGGAAGGCCCACCAGTGGACTATGGTCGCCCTGGTGGCGATCGGGTTTGTCCTTGGCGGCCCCCTGGGCGTAATTCCTCTAGCCGTCGCGGGACTCATCATGCTGCTCGGCCGCTTCTGGTCGCCGGCTGACCTCGTCCGACAGTTCGTCTGGCGCGTCGCCGAGCCCGCTGGCTGGCTCAAGCGTGTCGATCGCGAAGAGGACCACGCCACCCGACGCGTCGCGCGGATCATGGGCGGCATCATCTGGCTTCTCAGCGCTGGCCTCGTGCTCGTTGGCCTGTCAGCCGTAGCCTGGATCCTGACCGCCGCCATCGCGGTCATGGTCGCCCTCGACGCGAGCGTCGATTTCTGCGCCCTCTGCTTTGTCATGACCCGCCTCGATCGGGTCCACGCGAAGGTCATGTAACACGTGGCCGAACGCATCATCTTGCTGGCCGCGCTGGCGATTGTCATAGCCGCGGCCACTCTGGCCATGCGGACGTACAGC
>DASYKL010000784.1:0-8071 GCA_035995405.1 Chloroflexota bacterium | reverse complement strand
GCCCGGTGTATCGGTGCTGGCCAGTGAATACGAGGTCGGCAGTCGCCCGGTGTGCGGTGGCTCACGACGCCACAGCAGCGGACGGGTCAGACCATACGCTGCGCGACGGACTTCCTCCAAGCCAGCCGCGTGCGGCAACAGGCTGTAGGTGAAGTGGTGCTCTCCGCGATCCGCTTCTGGGTCCGGGTCGACAGCTCCTTTGAGCAAGCTCAGCCACAACGTGTCAGCCTGAGCGCTGTAGCCGTGCTTGCAGTCGGCCAGCAGCGCCACGCCAGAGGTCGCGTCAGACAGGTCGACCCAGCGCTGGGCAGGGACTTCGAACGCCGCTTCCTCCCAGCTCGTATTGCGGTGCGTCGGCCGATCGATGGTTCCGAATTGGATCTCATAGGTCGCTCTGCGGTTGCGGATAGCGGTGGCAAAGGCAACCCTGAGCAGTGCCTGGCGCTCCTGCCAGTCCACGTCGGTGATGAAGTCGATGCGCGGCGAGCGAGCGTACACGCACAGGCGTTGAACGATGCGGCTGCGGTCGGCGATACGCCACCGCAGCTCGAGGATGGCTCGCTCCGGGCCGCTTTCGAGGATCCTGGCGCTATCAAGCTGGTCGATCTCGATCGATTTGGCGACGTAAAAGGCGTCGATATCCCAGGCGTCGTAGTCCAGTGGCTTGTCTTCGAAGACCACCAGCCGATTGCCCAGTGCCCCGCGCGGGACGACTTCGCGGTTGATGCGCTTGTCCTGGAGCCACGTAATGCGTCCGTGGGTGTCCAACTCCATATGCCAGAAGGGCGTGTCGATCTCACGCTGTGAAATGCGCAGCGGTCCTGGTAGCGGCGGGGAGGCGGTTCCTCGGAGGCGCATCGCCCGGTAGCCGTTCGGTGGGACGTCCGCACACCACACCAGCCGGCCACCGTCGGCTGTTTCCTGCCCGGCGATGGGGATACCGGACGGCACTTCGATGTAGTCGGCGGACGGGAATGGCGCCGGATTGAACACGATCAGCGCCTCGTCATTGAGGTTTGTCGCGCCGGCCACGGCCGTCAGAGCCTCATCCAGCACTGACTGGCCGATGGCCGACAGCGCCTCGAAGTCTGCCTGCGCGTCGACATAGACCGAGGAAATCGCCGAGCCCGGCAGGATATCGTGGAACTGGTTCGTCAGGAGGAGTCGCCAGCCCTCTTCGAGCCGCACGTGCGGATACGGCGTGCCGAGCAAGCTGCGAGCCATCGCCGCGTACAGCTCCGCGGCGTGATACAGCCGCTGCGACAAGGCGTTGCGCAGCTTTTGTCGCGCCTGGCCGGTGTACGTCCCGCGGTGATATTCCAGATACAGCTCGCCGTCCCAGACCGGCACGTCTGCCGTGTTGGCGAGCTCAGCCTCGAGGTTGGCGAAGAACGCATCGGCGCGGCCCATCTCGACGCGCGGAAAGCCTGGCAGACTGTTCAGCCGACGGCCTGCTTCGATCATGTCGAGCGTCGGTCCGCCACCACCGTCGCCATAGCCAAACGCGGACAGCACCGTATTGTGAAGGAGCCGATCCTGATAGCGCGCCCAGGCTCCCAATGCGACGCTTGGCAGCAGCGTGCCGTTATAGGTCGTCTTCTCGCCTGGCGACAGTGACGGCGTACACAAAAAGTGAGCCAGCACGTCGCGGCCGTCCGGGCCGCGCCAGCGAAACGTGTCGTGCGGAATGCGGTTCGTCTGGCTCCAGCTCAATTTATGGGTCACGAAGTAGGGCAAACCGGCGGCGGCCATCAACGTCGGCACTGCCCACGAGAAGCCGAACGTGTCCGGCAGCCAGACCACTGTTGTCGGCTGGCCGAATTCGCGCTCGAAGTAGCGCGTGCCGAGCAGCATCTGACGCGCGAGCGACTCACCGTCCGGCAGGTTGCAGTCTGCCTCGACCCACATCCCGCCAACCGTCTCCCAGCGCCCTTCACGGACCCGCTCGCGGATCGCGGCGAACGTCTCGGGAAAATCCTGTTTGACCATCTCGTACTGCAGGGGTGTCGACGCCAGAAAACGGTATTCCGGGTAACGCTCCATCAAGCGTAGGGCAGTGCTCCAGGTCCGACCGGCTTTCTCGCGGGTCTGGGCGATCGGCCATAACCAGGCACAGTCGATATGGGCATGGCCAACAGCCACAATGCGGGGCTCGTACTCGGCTGCGGTCAGCTGCGCCAGGCCTTCTGCCAGCAGATCATGCGCTCGCGCCAGGCTCGCGCGAAAAGCCGCACTGCCTGGACTCCGCCAGTCAATTTCGACCAGTGCAGACTCCGCCAGGCGCTCCAGCGCGGGCCGAGCGGTGTGCACCAACGGCAACGCCCGCAACGCATCGACAAGGACACGTACGTCGTGGTAGAGCTGCAGTGCGGCTGGATCGGTGCGCACCAGACGAAAGACCGGGTTGGGTTGCCAGTCCAGTGCGGCGAAGCCTGTCCAGACGCTGGCGGCAAACTGGTAATGCGGTCCCGCTGGCAGATAGATCAGACGGTGGTATTGATCGATACCGTGGTACGCCTGGCCGTCGACATACAACATGCCTTGCATGCGCTGGAGTCCGAGGCCGATGCGCGTTAACGTCTCGACCGGATACGTACCGAAGCGCTGAGCCGCGAGGGCGGTGTCTTCGACCGGCCATCTGTCTGGCCGCGTTAGCTGGAACCGCAGCCAGACTGTCGTATTCAGTGGCTCGCGCCACGCCCCGCCTGGATCGAGCAGCGGCGCGTCACCCTCCTCGAAATCCGTTCGCTTGGCGTCCGGCGTGTGCTGGCGGATGATGCGCACGTCGGCTGGTGGCCCATGCTCTACTTCGAGCCACCTGGCCAGTTCGTCGATCCGCCGTTCCAGTTGTTCGACCAGGCGCTCCATCAGCCGCGCACTACACAATCAGCTTATCGCCGCGCCACCAGGGGGATCGGCTGAACAGACGAGTTTAGCGTGACGCAGTGCGAATCTCGACCAGCGCCGGGCGCCCTTCGGCGAGGGCTCGCGCCGCGGCCTGCATCGCCGGCGCAAGCTCACCTGGCTCGGCTATAGGCCCGAACGCTTCGACGCCCAGGCTGCGCGAAAGTGCCGCGAAGTCGACACCGGGATCGGCCATCCGTTGACCGATCCAGCGGTTCTCCGGCGGGCGCCCGCGGGTCCGCGCGACCCGCTCCTGGTGCTCCTCATCGTTGAAGTACGACTGGTTATTGATCACGATCATCAACGCTGGAATGCGATGGTGGGCGGCGGTCCATAGTGCAGTCGGCGCCATCAGCGTCGCGCCATCGCCGAGCACGCCAATGACCGGTCGACCGGAGTCGGCGAGCGCCAATCCAGCACCGACCGTGAGGCCCGGTGCGGCTCCAATGCCGGCTCCACCGTCGCCGCCGATATAAGCGCCAGGTCGGTTGAAATGCCAGGCCCCGTTGGGCCACGCCAGCGGCAGATAGGCCAGCACGGCCTGTGGGTAGCGCTCACCGAGCGCCTGGCGTAGCTCGACAACCGCCCGCGCTACCGACACCGGTCGAGCGTCCCACGAGCGTTGTCGCGCGGCTTCCCAGGTTGCCTCCAATGTCGCGCGGGCTGCGCGATGGGCGGCCATGCGTTGGGTGACATTCGCCTGCAGCGCTGGCGCGTCGGTCAGCTTTCGGCGGACTTCTTCCAGCAGCAATTGGACCGTCCGTTCGGCGCTGGCCAGAATGGGCAGTCCCGCGCGCGGCAGCTCGTAGTAGTCGGCCATCCACGACGACAGATGGAGCGGCTCCAACGAAACGTTGATCAAGCGCGGCCAGGACAGCTCGGCCCATCCGTCGCGGCCAGTCTCGCCCGCCGGCGTCAATGCCCCGCGCAACGTGCCAGCCGGATCGCTCCGCTCCAGCGCCAGCACCACGTCTGCCTGTTTGATGACACCGGCGGCTTCGCTCGTCGCGCGTACGCCCATACCGGATTGGCACAACACGTGGTCCGTGGGGAAAGAGCCGGTACTGCGTCGCTCGAGCAGGACCGCCGCACCGAGCGCTTCGGCCAGCGCGATCAGGTCATCCCAGGCGTTCTGCGTCAGCGCCAGGCGACCGGGCAGAATGACCGGAAACTCTGCTTGCGTCAGCCACTCGGCCGCCTGGCGCACCAGAATGGGGTCCGGCGCGGGAGGCGTCGGCAGTGGAAAATCGGCCGGGTCGGGTAGCAGCAACGGCACACTCGGATCCAGCCGCTGCTCCTGCCAGCCTGCGTCCAGGTCGACATAGACCGGCCCGGCTGGCTCGGTGTGCGTCGCATGCCACGCTCGCAGCAGCGTATCGGGCACCGCCGCGACGCCCGTCGGCTGGTGTTCCCACCTGGTGTACTGACGAACCAGCTCGCCCTGGCCATGCGTCGTGTGCACCCAGTCCAGGCCTGGCCGCCGCCGCGTCGCGTCCATCGGGCCGTTGCCGCCAAGCAGCAAGAGCGGACGGCGATCTTCGAAGGCGTTGAACACGGCCATCGTGGCGTGCATCAAGCCGACATTGCTGTGGACGATGGATGCCATTGCCCGCCCGCGGACCTTGGCGTAGCCATGGGCGATGGCGACGGATACCTCTTCGTGGTTGCACAGGATCATCGACGGCGAGCGATTGCCGTTGTAGTTGACCAGGCTGTCGTGCAGGCCACGAAAACTGGAGCCGGGCACCAGCGACACGTATTCGACGTCGAGCCGCCGCAACATCTCGGCGACCACGTCACTGCCCCACTCAGGCGCCGGCGGCCGTTCGCCCGATACCGACAGGCTATCGACACGCACGCGATCAGCAATGCTCATGGCGCGGCTTCCAGCGTATACGCTGACCGCTATGTCCGTGTCGCATCTCGAGGTCGCGCGGCGCAGTCCGTTCGCGTCCGACTATGAACGGATCGACGGCAAGCTGCACTTCGCCGTTGACCCCGCCCACCCGGCGAATGCCCGTATTACCGACCTTGACAAGGCGTCGCGTGACGACCAGGGCAAGGTTCGCTTCTGGGCCGACTTCATCCTGATCCAGCCTGCCGCGGTTGAAGGCGGCAATCGGCGGCTGCTGTACCTGGTCGTCAATCGCGGCGGGCATGCTGGGTTGCCGTTCAACCGCTTCACCCCGCGCCTGCCGACGTTGCCGCCAACGGATGAGATCGACCCGGGCGACGGGTTCCTGATGCGACGCGGCTGGTCCGTCTTGATGGTCGGCTGGCAATGGGACACCCAGCGCCAGCCAGGACTCATCGGCCTCGACGCACCGCAGGCACTCGGCCCGGATCATCAGCCACTCCAGGGCAAGGTTTGCGTTGCGTTTCAGCCCAACGAAGCCCACCCCGTCCACCACCTGTCGCACTGGCCCTTGCATCCCCCACCCGCCGGCCAGCCGTATGCCCACCAGCCGTACAACGCAGCGGACGTGAATGAGCCGACCGCGGTGCTGTACTCGCGGCCGTCTCGCATGGGACCGCGAACGGTCATCCCCCGTGAGCAGTGGCGGTTTGCCCGACTCGAAAGCGGCCAGCCGGTCAGCGACGACGCCCATGTTTGTCTGGCGGCCGGCTTTCAGCCGGGGACCTGGTATGAAGTCGTGTACACGACGCGCGTCTGCCCCGTCGTCGGCACCGGTTTGCTGGCGACACGCGACAGCGTGTCATGGCTGCGTTACGACCAGACAGCCGCCAATCCCGCCGCTGGTCGCATCGACTACACCTACGCCACGGGCCGTTCGCAGAGCGGACGCTTCTTGCGCCAGTTTCTTTACGACGGACTGAACGTGGATGAAGCCGGCCGACAGGTGTTCGATGGCCTCAATCCGCACGTGGCCGGCGCTCGTTTGGGAGAGTTCAACCAGCGCTTCGGACAACCGTCGGAGACCAATCCGCTCGGTTTTGGCGGGCTGTACCCGTTCGCCTCTGACACACTCAGCGATCCACTGACCGGTCGAACAGATGGCTTGCTCGAGCGGCAGCGGGCGCTGGGCGGGCTGCCCAAGATCTTCTCGACCAACACGTCATCTGAGTACTGGCGTGTCGATTGTTCGCTGACCCATACCGATCCGAGCGGCACCCGTGACGTGGAGCCGCCCGCCGAAGAGCGAATCTATCTGGTCGCCGGCCACCAGCATGGCTCGGGTGTCGCAGCGCTCGGCGATACGACGCCGATCGGCGCCCGCGGCGCCAACACGTTCAACATGGTCGACGGTAGTACGGTTTTGCGCGCCTTTTTGATCAACCTCGATCGCTGGGTGTCCGAAGGGGTCGAGCCACCGCCGAGTGAGTTTCCCCGTCTGGCAGACGGTACGGCCGTATCGCGCGAGACGGTGCTCGCACAATTCGCCACCTACCCGGGGATGACCGTGCTCGATCGTCAGACGTTGCCGACCCTCAGACGCCTTGACCTCGGCCCGGACACCGCACGAGGGATCGCTCGCTTGCCAGAGCGTACCGGCGAGCCCTACCCGAGCTTTGTCTCGGCGGTCGATGCAGACGGCAACGAAATAGCCGGCATTCGTTTGCCAGACTTGACCGTCCCCGTCGCTTCACACACCGGCTGGGTGGCGCGCCATCCTTCGACTGGCGGCGCCGGCCAGAGCCTGGACATGATGGGTACCAGCTTGCCCTTGCCGCAGACCGAGACGCAGCGCCGCGAGCAGAGCGATCCGCGACTCTCGATTGCTGAACGCTACCGCGATCGCGAGGCGTACGTCGAGCAGGCTCGCCAGGCTGCGCTGCGCCTTGTTGAGGCCAGGCACCTGCTGTCCGAGGACGTCGACCTGGTGGTCGAGCTGGCGGCCAAACGGTACGACGTCGTGGCGCCGCGAACGGTTGTGGCGAGCCGCTAGTCGCTCGGATTCAGGCCGCTTGGCTGGCGGTGATGCGCCGGCCGAGCCGCTGCATACGCAACTGCCCGGCTAGCGTCGCGACGTCGAGGCGGAGAATGGTCAGCGTGAGCCGCCGATACGCGGCGCCGCTCGACGAAGCGTGTGTCGCCTTGACCCGCAGGGTGCGCGGCTGGCCAGCCGACGACCGCCCGACGATCGCCAGACCGTGATGTGGTGCGGTGTTCATGGGTTCCATAATGCGTCGCTGCCAGCCGCGCCGAATCGGCCAAGAGACCGATTCGGCACCTGGCCACCTGGCCAGCGCAACTAGGCCGTTTGGGTGACCTCGATGGCTTCGAGAATGCCTTGCGGACTCGGAGTACCGATGGCCAGGATTGGCGAGCCCATGCGGAAGTCAGACAACGCGCACTGGCTTGGCAGCCGCACGACCGACCACGTGTCGCCCGCGAGCTCTGTGTTGGGCGCGGCGTTGCCCATGCCCGCCTGGTCGATCTTCAACAGCACCAGGTTGCCTTCCATGTGGACGATTGAGCCACGTACGGCCGAGTAGTTCAGCTGGCCCTGATCATGGATCCCGAGCGCGTCGGGTTGCGGCATCACCAGTTCGCCGCTGCGCGCGATTGGCAGGTCAACGCTGCCACAGAACGAGGCGTACGTCGGCGGTTGGTTAGTTACGTCGTTGGTCGGCGCTTCGAGCGACGGGGCTTCTTGGGCGAAGCCAGCCGTCGGTAACACCGCGGCGATGCCAAAGGCGACCGGGACGAGAACCTTCAAACGGAACTGCATAGCTATTCCCCTCCGCGAGCGGCGCTGTAAACGCCGCCAGGTGTCGATACAGAGATGCGACGCAGCGCGGATGCCGCGACGACCACCAGGCGGGCGACAATTTGGTTCCAGGTCGCGGACGCCGACGTGAACAACTGTTACTGTCAACGGCGTATCCTCATTGGCCGTGAGCCAGGCACCAGAGCACATTTACGTCGTGTACATCCGTACGACGCCCGAGCGACTCTGGGCCGCTCTGACCAGCCCGGAGTACACCCGCCGGTATTTTTATGGCGGCCACTACGAAACCACGTGGGAGCCGGGCGCGCCGTACCGCACGATCCTGTTGGATGGCTCGACGCCATTTGAAGGGACCGTCCTGGAGAGCGACGCGCCGCGGCGGTTGGTCTATACGTTCCACTACGTCGGCGATGACGACACCCGGCCCGAGCAGCCATCACGCGTCACCTGGGAGATACAGCCGATCGGCGATG
>DASYKL010000783.1:0-10769 GCA_035995405.1 Chloroflexota bacterium | reverse complement strand
CGCATCGATGGTCTGAACCTACCGCCAGCGGATCCTGACCTGGTCGCTGCTGCGCCGAACGCGGCCAGCCCGGACTACGCCACGCAAGGCATCTCCTACATCAGCGCGTTTGTGCCAGACCAGTGGAACGGCCTGCCTGTTGGCTTTCAGACCGCCTTCTTCAACACCGTGACCTGCGCAGATGCGTTCGGCACAGACCCGTGCGATCCAACCTTGTTGCCTGCACTGGCCCTCGAGCTGTGGGGTCTGCCCACCAGTCTGCCCACCGCCGATCCGCTCAACGCCGACTTCGTGTACCAGCGGTTCTCGCGGGGCATCATGCACTACTCTCGCGCGACTGGCCGGACCCAGGGATTGCTCGTCGGTGACTGGCTCAAACGCGTGATCGTTGGCGGCGACCCCGCAGCGGACCTGGGCGCGGAAGTACGCCGCTCGCCGTTTTTCGGCCAATACGCGCCAACGCGGCCGTTGGGCCTCGATCGACCGATCGACCTGCCTGATACGTCGCTGGCCCAGGCGTTTCGCGCGGACACGCTGGCGGCTGCCCAGCTCGTACCCCAGGCGACGGCCCTGGCGGTCGCCCAGACTCAGACGGCTCTGGCGCTGAACGCCACCGCGGCAGTCTTCACGGCGACGGCTTTCACGGCTACTCAGACAGCACTTCCCGCCGTTCTGACGGCAACGGCCCAGGCTGGCGGAGGCGCGCAGATGCCCCGCCCGATCATCGGTCAGCCAATTCCGGGACAACAAAACCCACGCGGCGGCCTGCCGAACTCGACCCCGAGCTCCGTGGTCAGCGACATACCCGTCGTCAACGTCGGCTGCATCGGCGATGAGCAGATGTGGTTCGTACCCAAGAAACCGAACATCGGCGTCCATACCGATATCTCGGTCACCTCGCAGCGCCACCATGACATCACCGCCATGAAACTTACTGGGCCACTCGATCCAGGATCGGCGACCGAACACGTCGGACCGCTCGGGTTCGTCTGGACCTGGACCATCGTGCCGACGATCGAAGCCTTCTACGAGTGGACCTTCTACGCCGATGGGCTGCGACCATGCATCACGTCGGGCTTCAACGCCCGCGCGCCACTCGGCGCCACACCGACACCGACGATCACGCCGCAGCCGACCAACACGCCGGGGTCGACCGCCACGCCCACGCCGACCGTGGTTCCTGTGCCGTCGATCACCCGCATCGTGCCCGAGAGCGGTCCCTGCGGCTCGCTAGTGACGATCTTCGGCCACGGCTTCGGTTCGCCACCCTCGACCTTCGGCACGTCCGCGCTCATCGCTTCGCCCTCAGATGGCACACACGGCATGTTCGTCAACGGCGGTTCGGATACGAGCCTGTCTGCGCAGATTCCGTCGACAGGCTTGACCGGCGCCAATACTGCGCACACAGTCCAGGTAGTCAGCAACGGCGGCGTGTCGAATACGGTCAGCTTTGTCGTGACCGGCGGCAGCGCCACCTCAACGTGCTAAGCGGTGGGCACTAGAGAACTCGAATCTCTGACCTCCACGATGTCAACGTGGCGCTCTAACCAACTGAGCTAAGTGCCCGCTCGGGCTTTGAGTGTATCGAAGGTTCTGGGTGAGCGTCGAGGCCCGACAGGTATGATCTATGCCACTAGGCACGCGGGTCACCATGCGGCGGGTCATTCCAGTTCTGGCGGTAGCTCTGTGCTCGTTCGCCGCTGCGTGTAACGTCGGAGCACCTAAACCACCCGATCCCACGCCGACGCTGTACAAGCCGGCGAACCTGCTGACGCCGCGGCCGGTGCTGCCGGCAACGCCGACTGTCGTGGCGACTTCGACCCAGCTTGGTGCGGGCCAGACGCCGCAAGCTGTCCCTACGGGAACGCCCGCGCCGTCACCGACACCCGCGCTGCGCGGCACCGCGGTCAGCGCGTCGGAACCATTGCAGGGCTATCTGCTGGACGATCGAGTGACCAGCCCGATCGTCGGCGAGAGCTTGCCCTACCGCGTGTATCTGCCGCCCGACTATCTGCACACACCCCAGAAGCAGTACCCCGTGCTGTACATGCTGCACGGCGCGGGGGGCAATTACACGGAGTGGACCGACTCGTACTTGCCCGAACAAGCCGACCGCATGATCGTCGCCGGCGAAATCCCACCGCTGATCATCGTGATGCCAGATGACGGCGGCCAGACCTACTGGGCGAACTGGTCCGAAGGCGGCCCGCGTTGGGGCGACTATCTCGCCCAGGATGTCGTCCAGACCGTCGACACGCGCTACCGCACACTGCGCAGCGCCGCCAGCCGAGGCATCGGCGGCCTCTCGATGGGCGGCCTCGGGGCGCTCAATCAAGGGTTCCAACACCCGGACGTCTTCGGTGTCGTCGGCGCTCACAGTCCGTCGGTTCGGCTCGAGCCAGACCCAGCACTGTGGTTCATGGTCGGACAAACGTTCTGGGACAACAACCCCATCTGGTTAGCCCAGCATCAACCTGGCCTGGACTCACTGAAAATCTGGTTGGACGCAGGCACCGAAGATGTCTGGCTGCCGAATATCGAGGCTGTCCACACGGCATTGACGTCCGAAGGCCTGCACGTCGACTGGCATGTGTTCCCCGGCCCGCACGAGGCCGAGTACTGGATCGAACACGTGCCCGATTACCTGCACTTTTACGGCGCGGCGCTGAGAACTTAACCGGCTCTCGACCTGGCGAGGTCAAAGAACGCTTTGCGCGCACCGCCAGGCTACCTATACTGCCTCCGTCGCGATGGTGGGCAAATTCGTTCTGCGGCTACCGATTGCAGTACTCGTAGCCGCGACGATGGTGTGGACGGTTGCGGCGCCCGTCGCGGCCGCTCCTGGGGTGAGTGCTCTCGTAGGGACGCCGATTCGGTCAGTCTATGTCCGTGTCCCGCATGGTGGGACGACGCCCGGCAGGCCGTTGCAGGTGTTGCTGGCGCTGCACGGCATGGGTAGCAACGGTGAGGATTTTTCAAAAGACCTGGTCGAGCAAGCCGACCGTTACGGCTGGCTGCTCGTCGCGCCGACGATCGATTACGGTGATTGGACCAAGCCCGACCTGGTGGCTCGCGAGGACCCGCTGCTCATTCGAGCCCTGTCCGATTATCTCGACCAGCTGCCTCAACAGGCCGGGGTCCAGACACGACGATTGGTCCTGGTACTCGGGCATTCGCGCGGCGCCCAGCTTGCGCACCGGTTCGCCGAATTCCGCCCCGACCGCGTGCTGGCAGTGGCAGCGCTGTCAGCTGGGACATATACGCTGCCGTTGAGCTCGGGTCCACAGGGCGGAATGAGCTTCCCGTACGGCGTCAAGGACCTGGCCCAGTATGCCGGCCGAGCATTCGACTCGGCGCGCTTTGGCGGGATCCCATTCTGGCTCGGCGTCGGCGGACAGGACACCAATCCCAATGACCTGCCGCGGCAGTGGGACAGCTACGAAGGCACGACGCGCGTCCAGCGCGCCCAAGCGTTCGAGGCCGCGATGCACCAGCTGGGGGCGCGAGCAATCTTGAAGGTCTTCGGCACGGCCAAGCACGAAGTGACCAGCGAAATGCGGACCGAGGCCTGTACGTTCCTGGGCAAGGCCATGCTGCCACGAACACCGCACGGCACGCCGTTGGCGGCCGATCCCATCGCCTACTAAGCCCTTTACGACGGCGACGACGGCGACGACGGCGGCGACGACGGCGACGAAGGCAGCGGCGGGTAAAGCACCCGGCCAGGCAAGATCTCACGACCGCCGCCTGGCGGCACCCAATACAGGTACAACTTCGGCCCGCCATCACCGCGATTTTGCAGACGAGCTCGAATAGCATGGCGGCCAGCCGTGAGCTGAGCCACCCCGGAGATCGTGGCCGAGGGGCTATCTACGGTGTCGTCGAACACGCGCTGCTCGTCGATCCACAACCCCGCTCGACTCAGTCGCTCGGCTTCGAAGCGATACGCCCCGGTCGTCGGCACGTCGAGCAAGCCGCGCCACTCGGCCGACCACACCGCCGGCGACAGGTTGAGCCGGGCAAGCGGATTGATGTGATAGTAGTGGTCGAGCACCGGATCGATAATGGTCTCGGTCAGCGGCCCCTGGAAATCGACGTTAGGATAGAACGTCGCCTGCAAGCCATAGCCGCCGTCCGGCGGGATGAACAACAGCGCGGAGTCAACGGTCTGCCACGTTTGCCCACTGGCAGGCGACTGCCAGGCCAGCTCAAGTCGTGCACCGGGGGCCAGCGAGCCGCTCATGGTCAGCAGATGATTGCCGCGAGCCAGCTGCCAACGATCAGTGTCGCGCACGTCGCTGCCGTCGACCGACAAGCGGAAGCCCGCGGACACACGGAAGGCATAGTCCCCTGGCGCGTCCAGAGCCAGAGCCGTTCTCCACGCAACGTCTGCCGGCAAGGCCACAGGCGCCTGGTCGGCTAACAGCACAGGCGCGCTTTCGCGTCGGTTGAGCACCCGCTCATCGCTGCCGCGATAGCTCGCTTGCACACCGTGATGTGCCGCCAGGATGCTCGCATCCAGCAGCAATTCGTCGGCGGTCGGTCGAGCGCCATTCGGCGGCACGATGGGCGTCCGCCGCGCGTCAGGGTAGTAGCGCGCCACCTCGTCAGCCAGCCCCGCATCATGCTCGGTCTCGAGCACGATCAGTGTCGGACCGGTACCGCGATACGGCAAGTCGAGCGATGGATCGAAGCTGCGCATCGTGCGCTGCACAGTCGGCACCATCAATTGCTGCTGCAGCGACGGCGCAATCGTCGGACTGCCGAGGATCGCTTCGTACGGCTGTTCAGCGGCCAGGGCCGCTCGCGACGGCAGCGTTTCGCGCGTCGAAAATGACTCCCATACGGTCGGGTCGTTCATCTGCCGAACGAAGAACGTACTGATGTTGGTGAAGCCGATCCAGGCCACGGCAGCGGCACCCAAGCTCGCCAGAGCGATACTGCCGAGGCGTCGCGTCGCCCCGGCGAGGGTAAAGAGGCGGTCGAGAACCAGAACGAGCGCCAGAGCAATCACCAGCGCCAGAACGGGCGTCACGCCAAGCGTGCGCATCCCTTGCGGCGCTTCGAAAGCGAAGGTGAAGATACCGCCCGCCATTGACACCGCGGCCCAGCCGAACAGCAGTAAGGACCGCCAATCAAATGGACGAAGCAGCAGGACCGCGAGGCCCACCACCAGCAGGAGACCGCTCAGTGGATCGACCATAGGCAGGCCTGGCAGGTTGTGCCGTCCGTTCATATCACCGCTCACGTGGAACATCAAGGCGTGCTTCTGGACGTTCGACCACAGCTGGTCGAGCTTGTCGGCCTGGCTGATTGGCTGACTGAGGATCAGCGTCTGATTGACGCGTCCGTTGAAACCGCTCGGGTCCTGGATGGCGAAGACGATGACGGGCAACGCCGCCAACACGGCGCCGCCGAGCGCCAGAATGAAACGGTCAACAGTCGCGTGGAGTGTCCAGCCACGTCGCCACCCGGCGTAGACCAGCAAGCCGAAACCGACGACGGGCAAGGCGCGGTAGCCGATGTAGGCGTGCATACCAAGGCCCATCGCCAGACCCGCCAGCACGGCATCGGTCCTACGAGCCGTGCGAATCGCTCGCGACAGCAACCAGAACGCCAGGATGGCGCAGCACGGCAGAGAGATGGGGTCCCACCCCAGGCGCGATACATCGAGATGCCAGCGACTGGTCGCCAGCAGCAAGCCTGCTGCCAGCCCCACGCGCCAGCCGAACAACTCTCGACCCAGGAGGTAGACCAGCGGTGCGCACAATGCGCCGACGACCGCCGCTATGAGGCGCGCAGCCAGTACCGGGTCAGGGATCAGCGCTTGCGCCGCGGCGATGAGGTAATAGAAGAGCGCCGCGTCGCGGCCATAAGTGTCGGTGATGGGTGTGAATACGCCGGTCGTCAGGAATTTGCGCGCCTGCAAACCGGCTTCGGCTTCGTCGAACCACACGCCAAAGGGCAGGTCGGCATTGCTCCAGACACGCGGGATCAACGCCACGACAAACAGCAGCCACGGCACCAGCGTCAGCCAGTCACGGCGTAATCGGGGGAGTTGGCCGTAGTGAGCCAGCGTCCCGGCGGCGATCGCGAGCGCGGCAAACCACAGGAGCGCACCACGCGCGGCATCGGGTGTTTGGAAGCGGCCAAACCACCAGGTCTGGCCGGCAATACCCGCGAGGACGAGCGTAGCGACGCCGCCCGCTATGCCGATGTAGGGTCTGCCTCGGCTAGGGTCGGGTCGGCAGGGTCGCGGCGCGACGACCCAGCGCCAGGGCAGCACGGCGGCGGTTAGCGCGGCTCCGACCGCGAACACCAGACTTGCTAGCAGGAGGGCAGCAAGTTTGGGCCACGGATCGAGTCTTGCCGCCGCGTCGGCTACCTGAAGCTCTGCCGCGATCGCGCCGAACGCGCCGACAGCGATGAGGAGCAGGCCAAGCGCCGGGCGCCACGTCGCAGACGACGTCGGCGCTGCAGACGGCGGCTCGGCGGCGATCTGAGTGGCGACGCCCGCCGAGGGGCCAACAGAGGCGGCGGCGGAGCGTTGGGGAAGCGAAATGAGGCGGCGGTACGGCCAGGCTGTCGCGGCAAGGGCGAGCACCAACAACAGACTGCCCAGCGCCGCCAGCGGCAGTCGGGCCGCCGCGGCGCCCGTGCTCGGGCGGAACGCGCTATACGGCGCCAGGTCGACTCTCGCCAACCCATCCGCGCCGAGTACCCACAGCTTCGAACCATCGGGGCTGGCCACGACTTGCGATGGGAATTCGACAGGGATCGGCGGCCCGCCCTCGCCGCCGAGCTGAGCCAGGAGCGTCCCGTCCGAGCCGAACATCCGCACCAGATGATGGTCGCCATCCGGCAAGAACACCCGCCCGAGCGAGTCGACGGCAATGCCCCAGGCATGTACCGGGGTCGGCCAGGCATTGATCGGCTGACGGTCAGCGCTCCAGCGCTGGACGCGCGAGTTTTCCCAATCGCTGACGAACATGCTGTCGTCCGGCCCGAACGCCAGCGTCATCGGTTGTTTGAACTTGCCAAGCCCTGTCCCGGCATCACCCAGCGCCGCGGTCATGTGGCCGCCGGAATCAAACACAACGATGCGGTCGCGCCCCGTGTCGGCCAGGTAGAGATTGCCTTGGCCATCGGTCGCCAGACCATTCGGCCCATAGGTCGTCAGCGGCTTGAGGTCAATCGTCCGCTCGGGCTGCGCCTGGCCGGTGCTGTCCAGCCGCAGAATGCGCTGCGCGCCGCGATCAAGCACGTACCAGCCATCGCCGTCTGCGGCCAGGCCGACCAGTTCCTGGGCATCCAGGTCTGCGCCGAAGTGCGGACCCCACTCCGCCCGCTGCTGCCCGCTCGCGTCGAGGCGGATGACCACGGACCGGCCACGATCGACGAGAGCCAGACTGCCGTCGGCGCTCGCGGCGAGCCCGGTCACCTGACCAGGCGGGCTGGCCCCACCCAGGCGGGCCGTGACTTCCATTGCCGGGCTGGCGCTCGAGCCAGGCGGCGGTGGTGCTCCTGGCGCCGCCCCGCCTGTAACCGCCAGCGCCAGGAGCAACACCCCGAAGAGCGCGTCGACGGCAAGGACCAGGCGCCGCGACAGCCACGCGGGCCGCGCACCACGAGGAGCGAGGGTCAGGCGCGTGCGCAAGGGTCAGCCATACCGTAGTATTTGCCATACCTATATAGCCGATCAGAGGCTCTGACCCGGACGAGTAGTCTGGCTGCCAGCCCTCAGCGAGCGGGAGACGGTGCAAGTCCCGCGGCCTGGCGCAGACGAAAACCACCGGTGAGCCTGGCGGCGAACGATCTCTGTCGTCGAGAGATCTATTAGTCAGCCACGGACGCGCCCCGTTATTGGCGCCAGAGCGCGCCCGCACGCAACGGGTGAACTTGGGTGGAACCGCGAGCGACCTCCTCGTCCCAGGACGTAGGGGGGTCAATCTGTCTACAGAAAGGTTCTATCCGCCATGAGCCACAACGGGAGTAGCGTCTCGCACGCGGAGCTCGACGTGATGCGTCACTCGGCCGCACACGTGCTGGCCAAAGCCGTTCAGCGGCTGTATCCGGGCAGCAAGCTCGGTATCGGGCCGGTCATCGACAACGGCTTCTACTACGACATCGATATTCCTTCCCCTGTCAAAGAGGAAGACCTGCCGCGCATCGAGCAAGCCATGCGCGACATCATCGCCGCCGGCGAAGGTTTTGCTCGCGAAGAATGGTCCAAACAGCAAGCGTTGGATCATTATTCGACTGACGAAGACAATCCCTACAAACGTGAGATCGTCCAGGGCCTGGCCGACGACGAAGCGATCAGCTTCTACCGTACTGGGGGCGACTGGGTCGACCTCTGCCGCGGGCCTCACGTCCACAGCGCCGACGCGATCGGCGCCTTCAAACTGACCAGCGTCTCAGGCGCGTACTGGCGCGGCGACGAAAAGCGGCCGATGCTGCAACGCATCTACGGCACAGCCTGGGCGACACAGGAGCAGCTCGACCACTACCTGTGGCAGATCGAAGAGGCCCGCCGCCGCGACCATCGCAAACTGGGCCGCGAGCTGGAGCTGTTCTTCTTCGACGAAGTCGCGCCTGGCCAGCCGTTCTGGCTGCCCAAAGGCTTGCGCGTTATCCATGAGCTCGAGACGCTGCTCCAACGCGAGCTCGACAGCCGCGGCTACCTCGAAATCAGCACGCCGTCGCTGGTCAAATCCGACTTGTGGAAACAGTCCGGCCACTGGGACTTCTACGAGCAGGGCATGTTCAAGCTGGAAGTCGAAGAAGAGGACTACGCCTTCAAGCCGATGAACTGCCCCGAGTCGACGCTGGTCTACTCGTTCAAAACGCGCAGCTATCGCGACCTGCCGTTGCGTCTAGCCCAGACAGACCGGCTCTTGCGGAACGAGCGATCGGGAACGCTCAACGGCTTATTGCGCGTTCGCCAATTGACGATGGATGACGCGCACATCTTTTGCCGGCCCGACCAGGTCCAGGCTGAGATCCGCGGGGTACTGGAATTCCAGAAGGCCATCTACGACGTCTTTGGGCTCGAGCCGACGTACTACCTGAGCACACGGCCCGAGAAAGCGATCGGCGACCCGGCCGTCTGGGAGCGGGCCGAGGCCGACCTGCGCGCCGCGCTGGAAGACAACGGTTTGACGTATCAGGTCAAAGCAGGCGAAGGCGCTTTCTACGGACCGAAAATCGACGTCGACATCCAGGACGCCCTTGGTCGGCCGTGGCAGCTGAACACGACTCAGCTCGACTTTCAGCAACCGGACCGCTTCAAGCTGGAGTACATCGGCGAGGATGGCCAGGCGCACCAGCCGGTGATGATCCACCGCGCGATCTTCGGCACATACGAACGGTTCATGGCGGTCTTGATCGAGCACTACGCCGGGGCATTTCCGCTGTGGCTGGCGCCGGTGCAAGCAGTCATCGTGCCGATCGCCGACCGACACGTCGAATATGCCGACACCGTCGCTGCTGCGTTACGAGCTGCCGGGTTCAGGGTCGAAGTGGACGCCCGCCGCGAAAAAATGCAGGCGAAGATTCGTGACGCGCAGGCGCAGCAGGTCCCGTACATGCTCGTCGTGGGTGATCGTGACCAGCAAGGCGGGACCGTCTCGGTCCGCGAACGGCGCCAGGGCGACCTGGGCGCTCAGCCGCTGGCCGAGTTCATCGCCATGCTCCAAGAACGCCGCGCGGCTTATACGTAAGGCCTCAGCCGCGCCAGGTGACGATGCCAACGGGCACCGGCTCCCAGGACAGCGCATAGCGGCCGTCGCGCTCGACGAGCCGCTGGCGCAGCTCCTGTTGCAGCACGCGATCCTTCGCCCCGTCCGGAGTCGTCCAGAGTTGTTGTCGTAGCCAGGTGACCGCCTGCTCGGGCTCGCTGTACGTCTGGGGCGAGCGGTCGATCAGTTGCACTTCGAACAGCCGCCCGCGAGCCAACAGCAGCATCAGAAACTCTGGTAACGACGGCAGCACCGCGCGCTCGACCCCGTGGACCGCCGGCCACAGCCGATCGGCTTCGGTCGGCGGCGGCTGCGACAGCAGGACGGCAATGCACAAACGCTGTGCAGTTCGCTCCATGGCATCCAGAAACGGACCTTTGCGCTACGCTCATGACGTCAGGATACCGCCCGTCCGTGGGAAAAAGCTAGCGCATTGGAGTTGATTCTGGAGTACGGATTACACGTGAGTCCGGCTGCGCTACTCCAGCTGGAGTCCGACTGACACTCCAGCTGGAGTCCGGGCTTTTATGCCGCAGGTATAAACCTCAGACGTCGATGTGACACACGCAAGTGCTCTGGTCCAGCTGGAGCGTTCAGCGCAACTGGCTAATGCCGGCCGGGTTGTTTCGGCCTCGGTGCTTGTGGAGCGCCGGAGCGACCCGGTAGGCTCGGTCCCGCCACCATCATGGGCGGAAGCTAATGAATGCTCGATGCGACGCAAACGCACGCGCCTGCTCCCGCGCGGCTGTGCGTCCTACTTCAGACCGACAGCGAACCGGACTTCGGGAGCCAAGAGCCGCACTCTGCAAAAGAGCTGCACGTCGATCCAGCAGACGCTTATGGAACGATGTGTTGGGTCCGATCGGCTCGTCCGTGATGACAAGATCGCTCCCATGTAGGCCAGGGACTGAGGTGCGGACCATCATCCCCCGCACCCCAGTAGCCCATCGGCTCAGTGGGGAACCCAGCGTACTACTCGCACCTTGCGCCCGCGTTTGCATCGGTTGCAACGCGCGCGCACCAAAGACG
>DASYKL010000782.1:0-9968 GCA_035995405.1 Chloroflexota bacterium | reverse complement strand
GTTGGCTTCGGCGCACTTGCCGCCGGCGAGGCACTGCCAGTCGTTGGCGCGGTTGTCGCTGGTGCGGCGGTCGAACAGCCGGCCAGAACCGCGGCGGCCATGAATGGCAGCGTCGAGCTGAGCCATCGAGAACGATGCATGCGGAATCCCCCTTGAGGGTAAGGAGATGAACCGTCGGCGGTCATTCAGCCGAGCGGTGCGATTCGTGCCACGAGCCGACGAGGAGTTGGCCGAGTAAGCCAAAGCCCCAGAAGACGACCAGGCCGAGCAGCGAGGACAGTGCGACCGCGGCAAACAACTGCTCGGATTGCAGTCGCGCGCGGTAGTCGTCGATCAGGCGACCGATGCCAGGCTCACCCTGGCGAAAGAAGAAATCGCCGACGATCGCGCCAACCACCGACAACCCGGCGGCGATTCGCCAGCCCGAAACGATGGCCGGCAGTGCGCCCGGCAGCTGCAACTTGGTGAGCCGCTGTAACCGGTTGGCTCGCGACAGCGTAAACAGATCGTGCTGCATTTGATCGGTCGACTTCAGACCGAACAGCGTGTTGGTGATGATCGGAAACAAGGAGATCAAGACACACACCAGCACGCGGCTGCTGAAGCCGAACTGAAACCAGAACCCGATCAGCGGCACGATCGCCAGAATAGGAATGGTCTGCAGCACCACCGCCCACGGGTAGAGCGACCATTCGATCCAGCGTGCCTGGATCATGGCCACCGGCACGATCGTACCAATGACGATTGCTACGACGAGGCCGACAATCGCCACCTGTGTCGTCGACCACAAGCCACCCAGAATCTCCAGCACGTTGCGGGCGTTGAGCAGCCCGTTGAGCACGACGTCTTGCGGCGGCGGCATGAGAAATCTGCGCCGTGGTTCGAGCAGGACATAGCTGATGAAGAGCCAGATCCCGATCATCAGCGCAAACACCAGCAAGGGTGCGATGACTTGTGCCAACGCCGCGCGGCGTTGGCGCGGCTGTCCCTGGCCGACTTCTGGGCTGGACGTCGTCTCGGGTGTGGCTTCGGCGATCACGCCAGGTGCTCCCGCAGACGTGCGGAAATCTCGCCGGCGACGGCCGCGAATTGAGGGTCGAAACGCAATTCGGTTGGCCGTGGATAGCCGAATGGAACGCGAATCTCGGCGACCATCCGCCCTGGCCGTGGTGACATGACCACGACACGGGAGGCCAGGAACGCGGCCTCGCTTACGGAATGGGTCACGAACAGGCCGGCGAAGCGCTCGCGTTCGAACAGCCCCAACAGCTCACCATTGAGGCGCTCACGAGTGAGCTCATCGAGGGCGCCGAACGGCTCGTCGAAAAGGAAGATGCGCGGTCGCATCGTCAGCGCCCGGGCGAGCGAGACGCGCATCCGCATGCCGCCTGACAACGCCCGTGGACGATGTTTTTCGAAGCCGCTCAGGCCGGTCAGGACGATCGCCTGCGCCGCTCGTTGGGCGCGCTCTTCGGGCGGAACGCCGGCGAGCTCGGCCAACAGCTCGACGTTGCGCTGAACGGTGCGCCATGGCAGCAGCGTAGCGTCCTGGAAGACATATCCAAGGTTGCCGTCGCTGACATGAATATCGCCCGAGGACGCCGTACTCAGCTTGGAAGCAAGCCGCAACAGCGTGGACTTACCACAGCCAGACGGGCCAACGATAGCTACCATCTCGCCAGACTTGACCTGCAGGGTGACGTCGTCGAGAGCCCGCGTGCCATCCGGAAAGGTTTTCGAGACACGCTCGAACGACAGCGCGACGCGATCCGCGTCCGCGGCATGGATCGGGCGCACATCAGAAACCACGGAACGCCCCAGCACTCGGGAAGGTTACCGAGTGACGACTGGGGTTCGCTATGTGAGAAGTGCACAAACGAGGACGTCTGGGCGTCAACCGCCTCGTTGCAGACCGATGAGTGAAGCGTGCGTGTCCGGCCGAGCGCGCGACAAGCGGAGGAGGAGTTTGTACGAATCGCCTCTGACGACGGAGGTGGTGTACTCGATCGTTCGACCGTGCTGATCCGCCGTGGTGCGGTCGATTTGAAACGCCGCCGCGCCAGGGCGAACCTGCAGCAGCTGCGCCTGGTCGGGCGCCAGTCGAATTGCCCGATAGGCCTCTGTGGCATTGGTCGGCAAGACGCCGTAGCTATCAGCCAGCACCTGATAGAGCGAGCCGATCGGCTCGGCCCGCTCGCCCAGGCCCGGAGCGACATGTTCAGGCACATACGCCTGCTGGATGGCCACCGGCGCGCCGTCAACTAGCCGCAATCGCTCGAGCAGGATCACGCGTTCGTCATTCTTGAGTCCGAGCCGCGCGCGAAGGGTCGCCGTAGCCGGCTGACGGCGCAGCCGCAGCGTCTGGCTGGCTGCGGTTTGACCGCGGGCCGCGCTCTGTTCCGAAAAACTCAGCAGCGGCAGGCGCGGCTCCTCGTCGAACGGTTGGCCGACAAACACGCCCTTGCCTTGCCAGCGAACGAGGACCCCCTCGCGAGCGAGGTTATCGAGGGCTTGCACGACGGTGATCCGGCTGACGCCATACAGCTCGCCGAGCTGTCGGATGGTCGGGATCTGCTCGCCGGGACGCCATTCACCTGAGGTGACGCGCTCACGAATTGCCTGACGCAGGCGCGAATACAACGGCGCGCGACCATCGGGCAATGGCGACGCGGGCGGCGCCGTGCGGGCTGACATGCGGGGATTCCCATCCTAAGGCAGGCTTGCCCAGCCATCGCCTGACCATTGGCAGTCAGGATCTGACGGGTGTCAAACGAAAAGCGGCTCCATCTGCAGCCGTTCGACGAGCTGCTGCATCGCCGCATCGGCAGGGCGCTGCGAAAAACGCTCGGCCGCATCCAGAATTTTTGGCAGCAGGTTCACATCACCACTGGAGATGACGAAAATGCCCGGCTCACCGAGCGCCCAGTGCAGCGCGGTCTCCATCGCCGCCGGCTCGGTCAGGGGCTCATACCACGTCGACGTCGTTCGCTCGCGACCCATCCACGGCCGGTACGCCAGCGACTTGATGGTCTGCACCGCCGTCTGGCGCTCCTCACAGGTCTTCTTCAGCCCGAAGAAATTCTCGCGGTAGTAGTCCGACTGCAAGGTCACGAAGTTGTAGGGCAGCAGTACCGAATCGAAGTCGAACCGTTGCAGGCTGCGCCGATGCGTCGCCGCGATCTGCGCTCCATGCCCGGTCACCCCGATGAAGCGGATCAAGCCCTGCTCGCGAGCTTCGCGGGCCGCATCAAGTACCCCGCCTGGGCTGAGCGCTGTGTCCCACTCGATCGGATCCGACAGATTGTGGAACTGCCACAGGTCAACGTGGTCGACGCCCAGCCGATCCAGCGACCGTTGCAGCTCTTCGCGAGCCTCAGGCGCCTTGCGCTGACCGGTTTTGGTCGCCAGAAAAAACCGATCCGGGTAGCGCTTCAGCCACGGCGCGATGCGCAGCTCGGCATCGCCGTAGCTGGCGGCCACGTCCAGGTGGTTGATGCCGTGCTCGAGCAGTACATCCAGGGCCCGATCGGCGACGTCCTGCGAGACGCGACCCAGGGCGGCGCCGCCGAAGATCACGCGTGTGCTCTGGTGGCCGGTGCGGCCAAACGGTTGAAGCGAGATCGACATGACTTCACAGGATGCCACCTCAAGCGCCGAAAGACCCGTTAGACGTCCTGGGTGGCGACCAGCTCACGCAGCCGACGGGCGTTGTCGATCGCCGGCGCACGGCCATTCTCGAGGGTGTCGTTGTTGAAGTAGCTATAGCTGTCGATCCCGTCCTGCCGCCAATCGCGCAACCGCTCGGCCCATGGCCGCAGCTCATCGTCGGTGAACGCGATGCTGTTCGCGCCGCCGTGGAACCGCAGATAGGTCCACCTGGTGGTCAGCTGGATGTCGAGCGGGATGCCCCAGCCAATTGGCAAGCACAACGCCGCTTTGTGCGCCCGCAGCAAGCCGTAGACCTGGTCGGTGAGCCACGTCTTGTGCCGAAATTCAAACGCATAACGATGGCGCGGATGCGCTTTCAGAGCCTGGAGGAACTGCGCCAATCGGTCCAGGTTAAGCTGCCATTGGCGGGGGAACTGAAACAACACCGGGCCGAGTTTGCGGCCCAGGCCAGCGGCGTGCTCCATCAGGCGGGCGAGCGGCTCCTCGGGTTCTTTCAGCTTCTTCATGTGCGTCAAATAGCGGCTGGCCTTGGCCGCGAACACGAACGCCGGCGGGGACTTCCGTCGCCACAGCTCAAACGTCGATCGCGGCGGTAGCCGGTAGTACGAGTAATTGATCTCTACCGTCGAGAAGTTCTGCGCGTAGAACGCCAGGTACTCGGCCGGCTTCAGCGTCTCGGGATAAAAAACTCCACGCTCCCAGTGTTTATACGACCAGCCGGAGGTGCCGATCAGGAGCTTGCCAGGCTCTGGCAGTCCGTGTTGCACGGAGACTATGCGCCGACGACCGTAATGCTGTGCCAACCGCTCGAGCCGTCGGGCTGCGCCAGGCTAAACGGTTGAATCTGGAGCGCCCCGGTCCCGTCAGTTGCGCGAGCCATAAGCGTCACCGCGGTGCCAGAGGGGATGGTGAAGCGTCCCTGCCAGCGGACCCACACGTCGCGCTCGGATGCGCCTTCGGCGAGCTCAGCTTGCTGCCAGGTTTGGCCGCCATCGGGGCTGAACTCGACGTACTTGACGCCTCGGTCGCCGCCATACGCAACACCGGCGATGCGCTGGACACCGGCTTGGAGGCGGGCCTCGCGGGCTGGCACGTCGATACGGGTCATGGTCTTGACAACGGCTTCGCGGCTCCACTGGCGTTGGCCGTACCAGTCGACGAATTCGCGCCGCATGGGGCGCAGGGCGACGATCCACTTGGCATTTTTCAAGCCATACCTGCCTGGGATCAGCAGTCGGGCTGGATACCCATGCTCGCGCGGCAGAAGTTGGCCATTCATCTCAAACACCAGCAACGCATCGGGCGCCATGGCCACGTCAATTGGCAGCGCCGTCGTGTACTCGTCAGCTGAGATGGTCGCCAGGAAGGCCGCTCCCGGCTTGACCCCACCGACGAGGTTCAACACATCGGATAGGCGAACCCCTTTCCAGCGGGCCGTGCTGATCAAGTCACAGCCGAACGGAGCCAGCTCGCACTTGTCAACGAGGTTGCTGATGCACTCCAGCGTTTTGGTCACTTCGACCGTCGGCAACTTGCGTAGCGCCGTGTAGTCCAACTCGAACGGACGCTGCACCTCGCCATCCACGACCAGACGCCAGTCGTCCGGGTGGAGGAACGGGTCGCCGCCCGCGTTCTTCGTCACGATGTAGAAGTTGTCGTTGGTCGTGAGCACGTCTGACAGCTCGCCGAGTTTTCGCCCCGACGGCAGGACAGCCCCGTCCTGATCGCGCGGCAGCGTTCGCGGGCTGGGCGGCTCGGCCGAGCCAGCCACGAGCGTTGGGATGGCCGTGGCGACTGTGGCGGCCGACGGCGGTGGCGAGGCCACGACGTTGGGGTGCGGATTTGGCTCGTCCACGCCACCCGATGGCACCGGCTCCTGCGGGTCAGCGACGACGATGGTCGGCAAACCGGTGCGATGAGGCAACAGCATTTCGAGGACATACGTCGACGCGAGCACGGCGACACTGCCGCCCATCATCGACAATGCCCAGCGCCGCGGCGGCAGTCGTGGGGCTGACGGCGACGCCATTGGCACGCCAAACGAGCGAACGAGCGTCAGCGTCGAGGCATACACCAGGCTGACTCCGAGGTATCCGAGCACGGTCGCCCGCGTTCCTTCGAGCAGGCCCAGAGCGAAGATGCCAGCGCTGGTCAATGGCATCACCACCACCATCGTGAACAGCCACACGCCCACACCCAGCGCAACGATCGCCTCGGTCGACCAGGCGCCGCGCAACGCGATGTAGCCGAGCCATGCCAGCAGGGCCAGCATCATCACGATGCCCAGGTACAGCCCGTAACGCTTGGCGCTGAAGCCGAACGTTTGCAGGGCCGACTCGAACACGTCCAGCGGGACGAACAGCAGAGACCATTCGAGGATACGCTCGGGCACGGACCGGACCTGCAACGCCAGCCGTATCAACCACATCGCCAGCCCGGCGGCCATCGCCGCGCCGATACCCCCGGCTGCGGGCCAACGGGTCACGACCCCAGGGCCGCTTCGCCGAGCAGACGCTCGACGATCATCGTATCGCGCCACTCGCCGTCAAGTTTGGCGTGGCGGTAATAGATGCCAACCTCGCGAAAGCCAACTTTCTGGCACAGCCCGCGACTGCGGACATTCTCGGGAAAGACGCGCGACACCAGCTTCCAGAAACCGGCGTCCTCACAGGCGTCGATCAAGCCTTGCAGCACTGCTTGCGCTGCGCCGCTGCCGCGGACCGCGCGATCCGCATACACCGAGAATTCGCACACACCGGCATAACACTCACGGGCGCGGTATGAGCCGGCCGCGGCCCAGGCCACGACCCGCTGATCGCGCTCGGCGACGAGCACCGGGTAGCGCCCCTCGCGCTCGGCCAGGTAGGCGAGCATGTCGTCCGTCGTGCGGGGGGCAGTTTCGAACGTGGCGATGCGCTCCTCGATGCCCTGCGAATAGATGCGGGCAATCGCTTCGGCGTCGGCTGGCCGTGCGGCGCGGACGATCAATTCGACGACATTGTCCACAGACCTATGCTATCGAGCACTACGGTCGCGGCTTCGTCCACATCACGAACGACCGCTATGGGCGTGACCAGCTCGAGGGTGGCCTCTGGATGAAACCGTCGGTAGCGAGAGGCTTCGAGCGTCTGGCTCAGGTAGGCCTTGAAGTCGGGCGCACACGGTCGGGCGAGCGGCGTCGAGTCGTGAAACGTCGCGGGCAGGTCGGCATCCAGCCAGATGGCCTGCAGACCAGCCAGATTGGCGCCAAGAACGTCGTGCAGCAACAGGTCGCCGACGTGGGCGATCAGCCCGGGCACGAGGCCGAAGATCCGCGGGTCCGGTTTGGCGAAGCCAGCCTCGTCGGGGGTGATGACTGTGGCAAACAGGTCAGCCACGCCGAGTTTCTGGAGCACCGGCCACTGAAACAGCCGATAGCCATTCGTCGTGGCGATGAGCCGCACTCCAGCGCTGGTCAAGCGCTGCAAGCCGAGCCACGCGCCCGGCAACAAACCAATGGCGTCGTCCACCTGGCACGACTCACGGACGATGGTGGCTAGATCCGGCACCGGTTGCCCGCCAAAGCCGCGGCTGACCTCGTCGTAGATGGCCTGCCAATCCCAGGCGGCAACGTTGTTATGGCCGTGCAAACGGCGGTCGTGTTCGCTGCGGACCGCTTGCCAGACTTCACGTTCGCGCTCCTCGGCTGCGAGATGTGCCAGACCTGCGCTTCGACTCAGGTGTTCCCAGATTCGTGGTCGGACAGCACTGGCGAACGGGCCGCGCATGATGACCCCGTCCAGGTCAAAGCTGACAACGGGCGGAGGCATCAAGGGCCGGTCGGGACGGCTCCGTCCATGACCTTGTAAATCACGCCGCTCTGCATGTCAGAGACGTAGATGTCGCCAGCCGGGTCCTGGCCGAATGAGTCGATCTTGATCGGATTGAACGCGAGCTCGACCCGCTTCCAGCCCTGGTCCGCGGTGCCTTGCAGCGAGAACACGCCGCCGGTACACAGGTCTCCGAACAGGTAAGCGCCAGTCAGCCCGGGTGCGGTCGGGCCGCGGTAAACGTAGCCACCCATGACGGCGCAGTTCATGTCGTGGCCGTACGTCACCACCGGCGCCACCAGGCCCGGATCGTGGCAATGCTCGGCGACCATGCACTCGTTGCCTTCGAGCAGCGGCCAGCCGAAGTTCTCGCCACCATGGCTGCCGCCTAGCTGCACGTCGACTTCTTCCCACCTGGCGTCACCTACGTCGCCGATCCACAGGTCACCGGTCTGGCGATCAAAGCTGAAACGCCACGGGTTGCGCAGACCATACGTCCAGATCTCGCCTCGCGCACCCGGCTCATTGGCGAACGGATTCGACGGCGGGATGGCGTACGGCTGGGCAGAGTCGACGTCGATGCGCAAGATCTTGCCGTAGACCGAAGACAACAACTGGGCTTGCTCGGACGCTTCGTCGTCGCCGATCGAGATATAGAGATACCCGTCGGCACCAAACGCCAGATCGCCACCGTTGTGGTATTTGCTCTTTTTGGAAATCGCCATTACCGTCTGAGCCGTCGCCGGATCGACCTGGTCCGGTTGGCTCGCCGAGACGGTGTAGCGCACGATCTGGACAGTACCGTCGCCGGTGGTGCGGTCGACATAAACATAACCGTTGTCTTTGAAAGCCGGGTGGAACGCGAGCCCGAGCATGCCTTGCTCAGTGCTGGTTGACGTGTCGTTGCTGACATCCAGAAACGGCGTCAGCTTCAAATTGCCATCAGCGTCGGCGACCTTGATTCGCCCGCCACGCTCGCCGATGAATAGCCGTTGGCTGCCGTCCGGCGGGCCGACAACAAACGTGGGCTCCTTCAATCCCTTGACCACCGGAGCCAGAGTCAGGTTCTTACCCTCGAACCACTCAGCGTGCTGGCGGGCTCGGACACGTGCGGCGACGACGCTTGTCAACACGACCCCAGCTACCACCAGCGCGACCAGTCCGGCGAGCAGCAGGCGCATCCGCGGCATATCGGCAGGAGGGTAGCATCGACTCTCGCGCCAATGACGGATCTGCAGGCAGGCGCGTCCGGGCCCCTGGTGGGATTCCGCGTGCTCGACATTTCAACGATGATTGCGGCGCCGTTCAGCGCGGCGCTGCTGGCTGACTTCGGCGCTGAGGTCATCAAAGCCGAGGTGCCCGGGCACGGTGATACGTTGCGCAACGTCGCCCCCATGTACGGCGACCGTTCGCTGTACTGGTCCGTCCTCGGCCGCAACAAGTGTTCGATCACGCTCGACCTGCGCGTACCACGCGGCAGAGCGCTCTTTCTCGACCTGGTCAAGCGCAGCGACGTCATCATCGAGAATTTCCGACCCGGCACGCTCGAGCGCTGGGATCTGAGCTACGACACGCTCAAAGCTGCCAACCCCGACATCGTCCTGGTGCGGGTTTCGGGATACGGCCAGGACGGACCATACCGTGACAAAGCAGGGTTCGGTACGCCCGCGGCCGCCATTGGCGGTCTGACATACATCACCGGCTACCCTGACCGACCACCGATCAGTGTGCCCATCGCACTGGCCGACTACCTGGCTGGTCTGTTCGGGGCGCTCGGCGCGCTGTCCGCTCTGCTCGAGCGCGAGCGGAACCGTCAGGGCGGTCAATGGGTCGACGTCTCCCTGTATGAGTCTGTCTTCCGCCTGCTCGAAGCCGTAGTCCCCGCGTACGGCAAAAACGGCCGCGTCCGCGAACGGAATGGCAATCGGACGGGCCAGTCTTCACCAATTGGCAGTTACCCAACCGCTGACGACCGCTACATGGTGCTCAGCGTCAGTACGGACCGCATCTGGCTCCGCATGACCACGGCCATGGGCCATCCAGAGTGGGCGACGGATCCGCGCTTCAGTAGCAACCCCCAACGGACGGCCCATGCTGACGAGGTTGACGCGCTGGTGGCGGCCTGGTTCGCCGATCAGACCGCGGCCGAAGCGCAGCGCATTCTGGATGACGCGGGCGTTCCCGTCTGTCCGATTTATTCGATCGCGGACATCTTTGCCGACCCCCACTACGCCGCCCGCGAGGACATCATCTCGCCCGAAGATCCGGTGGTCGGTGCGGTGCCTATGCCAGCGGTGCTGCCGCGTTTCTCACGGACGCCAGGCGCGGTTCACCACGTTGGTCCACCGCTCGGCGCACACAATGCAGACGTCTATGGCGGCTTGCTCGGCCTGAGCGAGTCCGTTCAGGCCGAGCTTCGCGAGAGCGGTGTGATCTAGTGTTTGGCGATCGAGATCTGCCCTAAGAACGACACGCCCGGGTAATCATCCT
>DASYKL010000781.1:0-1597 GCA_035995405.1 Chloroflexota bacterium | reverse complement strand
CAGCCGGCTTCTGACGAGCGGGCGCCAGCGTTCACCCGGCCACTCAACGTGGTCTATGCCGACGCGCAGGTCACCATTCGGGAAAACCCGACGGCGCTGCCACGGGCGTGGCTGGTCCATCGGGCGAAGCAAGTGGCGCCTGGGACGGCGGCGGGAGTGCTGGCCTCTGGCGCGGTCGATGCGCGGCAGGTCGTGCTGCTCGAGACGGCGCCGCCGCCAGATCTGGGAGAGCCGCCAGACGGCGCGGACGAGACGGTCCGCATCGAGGCCTATGCGGCCGACCGCCTCAGCGTGCGGGCTGCCTCGAGTATGGCGAGTGTGTTGATTTTGAGCGAGGTCTACTATCCCGCCTGGCAGGCCTACGTCGATGGCCAGCCGACGCCCGTGCTGGTCGCCGACGGCGCGTTGCGGGCGGTGGCGCTGCCCGCGGGCGAGCACGTCGTGGAGATGCGTTTCGAGTCTCTCGCGCTACGCGTTGGCCTGGCGCTCTCGCTCATGAGCGCACTGCTGCTGGCGGGGCTGGTCACGGGAGTCGCGCTCGAACAGGGCACAAATAGATCGGTGGGTCATCGGGGCGGAGCCCGGCCACGGTCGCCCTGACGCGTCAGAGGCTTATACTGCTCCTGCAACTACATAAGCGCGATGTCGTGGGGGAAGTCCGGTGCAAGGCCGGCGCTGTCCCGCAACTGTAAGTAGATCCGCTCCAATTCAGACACGGCGGATCGCAAGCCAGAATGCCTGCCCATCGCTCGTACCGCGCGCCTCCGAGCGAGAGGAGCAGGACATCCGAGAACTTCTCGCGGTGGGGCCAGCGGTCGGTAGCCAAGCTCTCACCGACCCGAGGAGGTCCGGATGCGCTTCACCTCTCTGCGTCTGACACTCGCGCTGCTCAGCACCCTGGTGCTGCTCTTGCCGCATGACATCGTTTTCGGCAGTCCGCTGCAGCAGCCGACGCCATTTCCGCTGACCATCGTCGACGATCAGGGCGTCAGCTCGACGTTTGCAGCGACGCCGCAGCGGATCATCAGCCTCAACCCGGGCTTGACCGAGATTACCTTCGCGCTCGGCGCAGGCAATCGACTCGTCGCTGTCGACTCCTTCTCTGAATACCCGCCCGAAGCCAGAGCTATTCAGCCACGCCTGGCCACTTACCCTGGCCCCTCCATCGAGACCATCGTCTCTCTTAGGCCCGACGTGGTCCTGTCACTCGCCGAACGCGACGACGACATCACCCAGCTTCGCCGCCAGGGCATCCAGGTCCTGAAGCTCCTGCCCCGCGACTATGACGCGGGCGTCAACACCATTTTGACGCTGGGCCGCTTGCTGGGTCGACCCGACGCCGCCGACGCCATCGCCAGCGACATGCTGAGCCGACGCGATGCCGTCGTAGCCGCCGTCGCCGATGCACCACGGCCGCGCGTCTACGAAGAGCTCGACGCATCTGACCCGGATAAACCTTTCGTCGCCGGGCCGAACGGCTTCTATGGCCAGCTGATTGATCTCGCCGGCGGAGCCAACATCTTTGGCGACCTGCCGGGCGACGTCGGCCAGGTTGGCGCCGAGACGATCATTCAACGTGACCCCGAGATCATCATCC
>DASYKL010000780.1:0-15004 GCA_035995405.1 Chloroflexota bacterium | reverse complement strand
CGGGGCGGATGAGTTCGACGCCTTTTTCGACCTGTGCGGGTTGTACGAAGGCGTTTATCTCGACACGGCGATGGTGTTCAACAAGTTTCTGGGCGGTCCGCCGCCGATGCAGCGTGTGCTCGAGTTTCAGGACCGCGTGCTGTACGGCAGCGACTTTCCGAACATCCCGTACCGCATTGAATTGGCGCTGCAGGCCATCTTCGACCTGCGCCTGGGGCGGGCACTGGAAGAGAAACTGCTGTGCACCAACGCGGCGCGTCTGCTCGGGCTGAGTCCGGCCGAGCTAGCTGCTCCAGACTGAGTTAGCGGATCGCGCCGCCATCCCAATGGGCGGTAGCGAAAGCGGACGTCGCAGACAGGGCCGAAAGCAGGGCGACGCTGACGATCAGGACGAGGGCACGGAGGCGAGAGTTCATACCCCTGAAAACGTGGCGGTTGAGAAAAGGAGACGGGGAAGACGATTTTGCGAAGACGGCGAAGACGACGAAGACGATTTGGCAGTCGAAAGCTGCGGCTAGCCCCTAGCCCCTAGCCCCTAGTGGTGGAAGAGGCGGAGACCTGTTAGCGCCATGGCGATGCCGTACTGGTTGCAGGCTTCGATGATGTCTTGTTCTCGGATCGCGCCGCCGGGTTGGACGATGAACCTTACGCCGCTGGCATGGGCGCGATCAACGTTGTCGCGGAAGGGGATGAAGGCATCTGAGCCGAGCGTTACGTTTTGAAGAGTGTCCAGCCACTCGCGTTTGGCCGCGGGCGAGAGACGGGTTGGAGACGTGGAGAACGACGATTCGTAGACCGCGGATTCGGCCGGCGTCAGGTCATCGCGCAGGAATTGATCGACCGCGTTGTCTCGGTCGACGCGGTCCAGGTCGGGGCGGAACGGCAGCGCCAGAACCGAGGGGTGCTGGCGCAAGTACCACGTATCGGCCTTGGCCGCCGCGAGACGGGTGCAATGGATGCGTGACTGCTGGCCCGCGCCGTTGCCGATGACCTGGCCATCGGTCACCAGACACACCGAGTTGGACTGGGTGTACTTCAGCGTGATCAGTGCGATCAGCATGTCGCGCCGAGAGGACGCGGGCACATCCCGGCGCTCGGTCACCACGTTCTCCAGCAAGGAAGCCGATGGGACGATGGCGTTGCGGCGCTGCTCGAACGTGACGCCGAAGACCTGACGCTGCTCGATCTCAGGCGGCGTAAACGTGGGGTCGATCTGCAGCACGGTGTAGCGGCCGCCGCGCTTCTTCTTGAGCATCTCCAGCGCCGCGGGCTCATAGCCGGGCGCGATCACACCATCGGACACCTCGCGGCGCAGCAGACGGGCTGTGGAGAGATCAACCGTGTCGCTCAGCGCGACCCAGTCGCCATACGAACAGACGCGGTCTGCGCCTCGCGCCCGAGCGTACGCGGCGGCTAGCGGCGAGAGGTCGTCAGTGGCGCTGAGAAAACAGGCCTGGCGGAGCGTATCCGAGAGCTTGAGGCCGACCGCCGCACCCGCTGGCGAAACATGTTTGAACGATGCGGCGGCGGGCAACCCGATGACCGTGCGCAGCTCGCGCACCAGCTGCCACGAGTTCAGCGCGTCGAGCAGATTGATATAGCCCGGCGCGCCGTTCAGAACCGCAAAGGGCAGGGGGCCCGGCGAAGAAAAGACGCGCGCGGGTGTCTGGTGCGGATTGGTCCCGTAGCGCAGGGCCAGGGACTGCTCTGGCGCGTCAGTGGCGATAGTGGCGCTCGCCGGTAAAGATCATGGCCAGACCGTGGCGATTGGCGGCGCGGATCAGCTCGGGATCGCGGCTCGAGCCGCCGGGCTGAATGATGGCCGTAACGCCCGTATCGGCGGCACGCTCGACGGCATCCGGGAAGGGGAAGAAGCCGTCGGATGCCAGGACTGAACCCTGCGCCCGCTCACCCGCTTTGCGGCACGCCAGGTCGACCGCGTCTTGTCGACTGGGCTGGCCGGCGCCGAAGCCGACCAGCGACAGGCCTTTCGCCAGAACAACGCCGTTGGAGGTCACGTGTTTGACGGCCCGCCACGCAAAGAGCAGCGACGTCAGCTCGGCCAGGACCGGATGCCGCTGGGTCACCACTTTGGGCGTAAAGGATTGTTCGGGGAGTGCGTCGCGGGTCTGGACCAGGAACCCGCCCAGGATGCGCTTGTAATCGAACTCGCCGGGTGTCGGACTCGAGCCGTTTGGACCACGGGTGCCCAGATCGGCGTGCGTGGCAAAGACGCGCAGGTCCGTCTTCCTGGCGAGCACGCCGAGCGCCTCCTGGGTGTACTCGGGCGCAACCAGATCCTCGAAGAACACGGCGCCGATCTCATGTGCCGCTTCGTCGTCGATAACGCGGTTCGCGGCAACAGCGCTACCGAAAGCCGTCTGGGGATCGGTGGCCAGCGCTTTGCGGAACGCATCGGCGACGGTTTCGCCCAGGCTCAGGCCGCACAGGTTGCCGTGTTTGACGATGGCCACGCAGGTCGATGTGAAGTCGGTCACCGCCTGCCACGCCAGGTCAGCATCATAGGTATTGTTGAACGACGGCGGCTTGCCGTGGAGCTGCTGCGCGCTGGCGAGACCAGCGGGGTGTGCTCGCGGCGACGTCTCTACATAAAACCCAGCGAGCTGATGCGGGTTCTCGCCCGAGCGCATATCGGCAACCTTCTTGAGGGCGACCGTGTACTCGTTTGGGAACAGCTCGTCATGCGGCCGCAAGTAGTTCGCCACATGCGTGTCGTAGATCGCGCAGTGCTGGAACGCTTTGGCGGCGAGCCGCCGACGGCTGTCGGGATTGACGCCGTCGGGTCGACGCAGCTCGTCGAGCACCTGCGCGTAGTCTGATGGATCGCACACCGGCAGCACGTGTGGAAAGTTCTTGGCCGCGGCCCGCAGCAAGGTGTTGCCACCGATATCGATATTTTCCAGGGCCAGCCCCAGCTGCGCGCCCGACTCGCGGGCGACTGCCAGGAATGGGTACAGGTTGGACACCACCAGGTCCAGGGGCTTGATGCCGTGCTCGGCCAGCTCCGCCAGATGGCCTGGATCATCGCGCAAGGCGAGAATTGCGCCGTGGACGGCGGGGTGCAGCGTCTTGACCCGTCCCCCGAGCATCTCCGGGAAGCCGGTCAACTCCTGGACGCCGTGAACGGTAACGCCGGATTCGCGCAGCAGGCTTTCCGTACCACCCGTCGAGAACAGCTCGATGCCGAGCGCCTCCAGCCCACGGGCAAAATCCACGACGCCCGTCTTGTCGTAGACCGAGAGAATTGCGCGCACAGTGTTTTTAGCCGTCAGCAATGTCGGATGCTATCACGCGTGCTCGATGCCCCTCGATGTGAACGCGGCCTTCGGCGAAAGCGCGTATGGCCGCGGGTAAGAGACGGTGCTCCTGCTCACGGATACGTGCGTGCAGCGAGGCGGCATCGTCTGTGTCTTCGATCGCAACGCACTGCTGCAGCAGGATTGGGCCGCCATCCAGGTCATTGGTGACCAGGTGGATGGTGCAGCCGGTCACTTTCACACCGTGGGCCAGAGCTTCGTCGACCGCATGCATGGTGCCGCCGAATGCAGGCAGCAGCGAGGGGTGTGTGTTCACGATGCGGCCGGCATAGGCCTGCACGAAAGCGGGGGTCAGAATTTCGTCGAAACCGGCCAGGACGACCAGGTCCACGGTGGCGGCGTGGAGCGCTTGCGCGAATTGAAGCTGGCGCTCGGTGCGTTGCCGTGTCGCGGCACGGTCGGCAAGGCAGACGGGGATGCCGGCGGCGGCGGCGCGGGCGATGGCCGCGGCTGAGGAACGATTGCAGCCAACGAGAACGATCTCCGCGGGATAGTCGGGTTGTCGCGCCGCGTGGAGCAGCGCCTGGAGATTGGTGCCTTCGCCGGAGACCAGGACGCCGACACGGAAGGTCAGGAAGGACGGCCTCTCAGGATGACTCTGTCAGTCTGCAAGGCTGTGACGCGGCCCACTTCGATTGCCGTGGGACAATCCGAACGCGGCTCGACGTTGGCGGCGGTCACGAAGATCAGGCCCAGCCCGAGGTTGAAGACACGCCACAATTCATCAAACGGCAGCCTACCGAGATCCTGCAGGAGCCCGAAAATCGGTGGGACGGGCCAGGTACCCCAGTCCAATTCAACCGAGACGGTCGGCGGCAGAACACGCGGCAGGTTGCCAGGGATGCCACCGCCAGTGATGTGGGCGATGGATTTTACGTACCCGAGCAGCGGCTTGACGGCGGCGTAATACGACGGGTGGGCTGCCATGAGGGCGTCACCAACTGACTGGCCGAGGCGGGCGTCAAAATCAGCGGACAGTTCAAGTCGCGCGACCAGGCGGCGGGCCAGACTGAAGCCATTGGTGTGGAGACCACTCGACGGCAGTCCCCAGACGCGGTCGCCAGGTTGCACACGTGAGCCGTCGATCAGCGCATCGCGCTCGACGACGCCGACGACGGTGCCAGCCAGGTCCATGTGGCCGGGGGCGTACAGCTCGGGCAATTGCGCCGTTTCACCGCCGAGCAGCGCGCAGCCGTTCTCGCGACACGCTTTCGCCATGCCAGCGACGAGCGCTTCCATAGCCTGATGGTCGATGGCGTTCAGGCCCACGTAGTCGAGGAAGAAGAGCGGTCGGGCGCCCGTTGTCAATACGTCGTCGACCGACAGATTGACCAGATCGCGGCCGAGGACGTCGAAGCGGCCAAGCCGCTGCCCGAGCAGAACCTTGGTGCCGACGCCGTCGGTGCTCGCCACCAGGACGGGATCACGCACATCGCGCAAATGGAATAGCCCGGCGAACGCACCAAAGTCGCCCAGGACCTGCGGGCCATGGGTTGAGCGAACATGCTGGCTGATGCGGCGGACGTTCTCCTCGGCTGCCGCGATGTCGACGCCCGCGGCGGCATACGACGACCCCGCGGGGCTCATTGCACGGCGCCTTCGAGCGCCAGTTTCGGTGTGACGCCTTCGATCGGCATCGGGTAGTCGCCGTGGAAGCACGCGTTGCACAGCTGCCGCTCGGGGATGCCGATCGCGCGATTCAAGCCGTCGAGGCTGAGGAAACCCAGGGAGTCGGCACCGACCAGGGTTTTGATCTCGTTGATGCTGTGCGCGTTGGCGATGAGCGTGTCTTCGGGCGCGGTATCGACACCGAGATGACAGGCGTAGCGGATCGGTGGGGCGCAGATGCGCAGGTGGACTTCGGCTGCCCCTGCGCGACGCAGCAGGCTGACAATGCGGGGGGTGGTGGTGCCACGGACAATGCTGTCGTCGATCAGCGCGATGCGCTGGCCCCGTAAGACCTCTGGGAGCGGGTTGAACTTGAGGTCCACGCCGAACTCGCGCTGCTGCTGCTGCGGCTGAATGAAGGTCCGCCCGATATACCGGTTCTTGACCAGGCCCTCGCGATAGGGCAGGCCAGAGGCGCGGGCGAAGCCGATGGCCGCGGGCGTCGCCGAGTCAGGCACCGGCATCACGAAGTCAGCCTCGACGGGGTGTTCCTGAGCGAGGGCCTCACCCATCCGCTCGCGGGTCGAGTACACCAATTGGCCGTCAATCAAGCTGTCTGGCCGAGCGAAATAGATGTATTCGAACGAGCATCCGGCGCGGCGCGGCGCAGGCAGCGTCGAATAGTGCTCGGCACGCACGCCGTCGGGACCAATCGACAGCAGCTCACCGGCCTGGACTTCGCGGATGAGCTGCGCGCCGATCGTGTCCAGGGCGCAGCTTTCGGAGGCCACGGCCCAACCGTCAGCAAGCCGGCCGAGGACAAGCGGGCGGATGCCCCACGGATCGCGAGCGGCATAGACGCGATCGCGGGTGAGCATCACCAGGCAGAAGGCACCGCTCAACTTTTGCAGGACATGCCGCATGCGGCTCAGCCAATCGTTGCCTGGGGCGCGGGCGATCAGATGGGCGATGAGCTCCGAGTCTGTCGACGTCCGGGGTTTGATACCCAACTGACTGACTTCAGCACGGACGGCCTCGATGTTCACCAGGTTGCCGTTGTGGGCCAGAGCCAGGCTGCCGAGATCCGATTGGACGACGAACGGTTGGGCGTTTTCGACGCGGCTCGAGCCGGTGGTCGAATAGCGGGTGTGGCCGATGCCAACGAAGCCACCGAGCTTGGCCAGGTCACGTTCGTTGAAGACCTGGCTGACCAGACCCATACCCGTCAGGTTGTGCAGGGTCTCCCCGTCGGCGGTGCAGATCCCGGCGCTCTCCTGGCCGCGATGCTGCAAGGCGTACAGGCTGAAAAAAGCCAGACGCGCGGGCTCGCCGGACCTGGTGGCAATGGCGACGACGCCGCAAGCTTCGCGTGGCGCTGGTGGCAGGCGGAGCGATGGGATCACTGGTTTGCCTCCGAGGCGGCGCGCAAAGTGGTGAGTGGCAGGTTGATCTCGTCCGTGAGGATGAGCTGATCGCCGCCGGTGGTACCGATGAGGGTGGCGGTAACCCCGTGCTGCGCCCCCACTGCGAGGACGTTTGCCAGATGCTGTGGGGCGCAGGTCACTATGGCTCGGCCCTGATCTTCGGCAAAAAGAGCGGCCGCCAGGTTGGCGGTCGTGAGGTGAACGGTGGCGCCGATGTTGGCCGCGAGGGCTGATTCAACAAGGGCAACCGCGAGGCCGCCATCACTGACATCTTGCGCCGAATGTATCTGGCCGGCAGCTACCAAAGCTCTGAGGAGGTCGGCCAGGCGGCGCTCGTTCTGGAGGTCAAAGGCGGGGAACACTTTGCTGTCGGGGACATATTCACTGGCGCTCAGCGACTCTGCTGGCTGTCCCAGCAAGATGATGGTGTTGGCCGGCTGCCAGGCCAGGGGCAGGGCCAGGCTGACGTTATCGAGCAGGCCGACCATGCCGACAGCTGGCGTGGGCGGGATCGGTCGGCCGGCCGTTTCGTTGTAGAGGCTGACGTTGCCGCTGACGATCGGTACGTCGAGGACCTGGCAGGCGTTGGCGAGACCGTGGATCGCTTCGGTTAACTGCCAGGCCACCGACGGCTTTTCGGGGTTGCCGAAGTTGAGGCAATCGGTGACGGCGATCGGTGTGGCCCCGACGCAGGCCAGGTTTCGGGCGGCTTCCGCGACGGCCTGCTCCGCGCCGCGCCGCGGGTCCAGAAGCATCAGGCGGGGGTTGCAGTCGGTGGTGAACGCGAGGCCTTTCTGCGTGCCTTCGACACGGATGACAGCCGCCGCGGCCTGCCCAGGGCCAAAGACAGTGTTGCCTTGCACGGTTGAGTCGTACTGCCGAAAGGCAAAGCGGCGGCTGCGCAGGTTCGGCGAGGCCAGCAGCCGCAACAACCCGTCGCTGAGGCCGGACGGGCCGGCATGCGTCGAGCGGGCAGCAGCGTCGGTGGTCCCGACTGGCGGCATCGGCGTCAGGTCGTAGGCGGGGACTTCATCTGTCAGTAGGGCAATCGGGAGATCGGCTTCCAGCGTGACGCCATCGAATACGCGGATCTGGCCGTCGTCGGTGACGCGGCCGATCACTTCGGCGTGCAGGTCCCAGCGCGCGAAATGTTGCGCTACTGCCGACTCGCGGCCATCGCGGACCAATAACAGCATGCGTTCCTGCGACTCGGAGAGCATGACCTCAAACGCGCCGAGGCCAGTCTCGCGGCGCGGTACCCGTGCCACGTCAAGGGTGACTCCGAGCCCACCACGGGCAGCCATTTCGATCGCCGACGACGTCAGGCCAGCGGCACCCAGGTCTTGCATCGCCAGCACATCACCGGAGTCGAGCACCGCCAGACACGCTTCCAGCAGCAGCTTTTCCAGAAACGGGTTGCCGACCTGCACGACGCCGCGGTGGGAGGCCTCGGGATCGTCGTTGGAGGCGAACGCAGCCCCTTGCAGGCCGTCGCGACCCGTATCAGCGCCAACCAACAGCAGCGGATTGCCAGCCCCAGACGCCGTCGCACGAATCAGACGCGCATGCGGCACGATGCCGACGGCCATCGCATTGACAATCGGGTTGCCCGTGTAGCCAGGGTGGAATGAGATCTCGCCACCAACCGTCGGGCAGCCAAAGCAGTTGCCGTAATGGGCGATGCCGCCGATCACCCCGTCCAGCAGATACGCCGTCCGTGCGTCAGACGGATCGCCGAACCGCAAAGAATCCAGAATCGCGACAGGGCGAGCGCCCATGGTGAAGATGTCGCGCAGGATGCCGCCGACTCCCGTCGCCGCGCCCTGGAACGGCTCCACCGCCGACGGATGGTTGTGCGACTCCATTTTGAGCACCACGGCAAGCCCATCACCGATATCGACGGCACCAGCATTTTCGCCTGGTCCCTGGAGCACCCGCGGACCACTGGTAGGTAAGAGCTTGAGCAGCTTGCGCGAATGCTTGTAACCGCAATGCTCTGACCACATCGCGCCGAGCATGCCCAACTCGACCAGGTTCGGCTCACGCCCGAGGCGGCCAACTATCTGGCCGTATTCGGCCGGCAAGAGCCCGAAGGCGCGGAGGTGTTGTTCGACGGTGCGCTCGGCCGTCGCCAGCGTCATACGGCGCGCGCCGCGAGGCGAGGGGGGCTCAGCGTCAGCGCGAGCGAGTCGAACAGGAAACGACCATCGGCGCTCCCGAGCAATGTCTCGGCGGCGCGTTCTGGATGCGGCATCAAGCCGAAGACGTTGCCGCGCTCGTTGACGATGCCCGCGATGCCGTCTTGAGCTCCATTTGGATTAGCTGGCGGGGTGACGTTGCCCGTGGCATCGCAGTACCGCAAAACGACCCCCCGCAGCGGGCGGCTGTCGGCGGGCTCGTTCAGCGACACATAGTTTCCTTCGCCATGGGCGATGGGTAAGCGCAGCACCTGTCCGACCTGGCAGGCGGCCGTAAACGGCGTGTCCGTTCGTTCGACGCGACACAACACCCACTCGGATCGGAACTGCAGCGATGCGTTCCGCAGCATCGCCCCGGGCAGGAGACCCGCTTCGAGCAGCACCTGGAAGCCATTGCAGATACCCACGACCAGACCACCAGCCGCGGCGTGCTGTTGGACGCTGTCCATAACCGGCGAAAAACGGGCTATGGCCCCCGCGCGCAAGTGATCGCCGTACGCGAATCCACCAGGCAACACGACCGCCGCGTACCGATCGACGGGGAACCGCTGGGCATGCCAGACCAGGTCGACAGCGCTGTCCGACAACAGCGTCTCGCATGCGCGCACCGTTTCATGCTCGCAATTGGTGCCAGGAAATTGAACTACCGCGATGCGCGGCGCGCCAGCCGCCACCCCCACAGTGTAGAGCCCGGCGAGCCGCGAGCCGGTTTTCTTGACCTCACATCTCATCCTCGGCACGACGCTGCCGGAAGCGGTCGCCAACCCTGGGCCACGCCCGACGACAGTCCGATAGTTGCGAGACGATGACCACGTCGGCCCACACCACGCACGGATACCCGGTTGATCGCAACGGCTTTGTCCGGCAGTGCGCGTGGTGCAGACGCATCGCCGATACAGAGGGCCGCTACCGTCTGATCTCGTCCAAGCTGGTGCGTGGCGCGAGCCACGGTTGCTGCGAGGCGTGCGCAATCCGCTTTTTGAGTCGCGGACCGCAACAGCGGCCAGCCTAGCTACTAGTACTGGTACTGCTGCCGCCGGCGAGCGTAAACCAGGGCGCGCCGCCCGTCGCCAGCCGAGCCAGGATCGCCAGGCGGTACTGGGCGTGCGCTTCCGGCGAATTCAGCTGGACCGCTACCAGGCGCGGCAAGCGCACAGTCCCGCGCAACCGAGGTCCGGGATCATGTGGCTGGCGATCGATGGCTTGCTCAGCCCGCATCACCAGGTATGAACGAGCCAGGCGAGCGCCAGGTCTTTCAGCATTGCGTCGCCGCGGCACGCGGCTAGTGTACTCACCTTCGGCCATTGGTGACGTGTTACCTTGGCCCACATGGTTCCCGAGTTCACCAACGAGCCCCTGACCGATTTTTCAGCCCCGCCAAATCGGCACGCGTTCGAGAGTGCCTTGCAGACGGTCGAAGGTGAATTCGGACGCGAGTGGCCACTGGTGATCGGTGGCGCCCCCGTAGCGACCGGGAGCTGGATTGACAGCCTGAATCCATGCGCCATCCAGCAGGTAGTCGGGCGAGTCGCCAAAGCGGGTCCGGCCGAAGCCGAGCGGGCGCTGGACGCGGCGTGGACCGCGTTCGAGGACTGGTCGCGCTGGACGCCTGCCGAACGGGCCCGCGTACTGTTCAAGGCTGGCGCGCTGCTGCGTGCGCGAAAGCATCTGTTCAGCGCCACGATGGTGTACGAAGCGGGCAAGACCTGGCCCGAAGCTGACGGCGACACGGCAGAAGCCATCGACTTCCTGGAGTACTACGGGCGCGAGGCCCTGCGCTTGGCGGAGCCACGGCCGCTGCCGCGGCTGGCTGGCGAGGACAACGAGCTGATGCACTTGCCGCTGGGTGTCGGGATCGTCATTCCACCGTGGAACTTTCCTTTAGCGATCACGCTGGGGATGACCGCGGCTGCCATCGTGACGGGCAACACGACGTTGTTGAAACCGGCCTCGTTGACGCCGATCATCGCTGCGCGCGCTGTCGAGCTGCTGCGTGACGCTGGCCTGCCCGACGGGGTGGTCAATTTTGTGCCTGGCAGCGGCGGGGAAATCGGCGACCTCCTGGTGGGCCATGCGCGGACGCGGTTCATCTCGTTCACGGGATCCCGCGAGGTTGGGACGCATATCTACGAGCTGGCGGCGCGGGTGCAGCCAGGACAACGCTGGCTGAAACGGGTTGTGGCGGAGATGGGTGGGAAGGACGCGATCATCGTCGACGACACAGCCGACCTCGATGCGGCTGCTGAGGGAATCGCGATGTCGGCCTACGGGTTTCAAGGGCAGAAGTGCTCGGCTGCGTCTCGGGCGATTGTCCTCGAACCTGTCTACCAGGAGGTCCTGGGCAAAGTCGCTCGGCGGGCTGAGGCATTGCGGCTCGGCCCAGCGGTGGACCCGGCGTCCCAGATCGCGGCCGTGATCGACGAGAGTCAGTTCCAGAAGGTTTTGAGCTACGTGGAGCTTGGCCAGCGTGAGGGGCGGCTCGTAGTTGGCGGCGAGCCTGGCGCGGTTGACGGGGCTGAGGGGTGGTACATCCAACCTACCATCGTGGCCGATGTTGCGCCTGATGGGCGCCTGGCACAAGAAGAGATTTTCGGTCCGCTCCTGTCGTTCTTAAGAGCGCGTGACTATGACCAGGCTTTAGCCATCGCCAATGCAACCGAGTATGGCTTGACGGGCGGCGTCTACTCGCGAGATCGCCGTCGCCTGGAACAAGCCCGCGCCGAGTTCCGCGTCGGAAACCTCTACTTCAATAGAAAGATCACCGGCGCCATGGTCGGCGCCCAGCCATTTGGAGGCTTCGACATGAGCGGCACAGATTCCAAAGCCGGCGGCCCGGACTACCTGGCGCTGTTCCAACAAGCGAAGGTGGTGGTCGAGCGCTACTGACCCGTTCGGCGGCGGCTCGCCGGCTCGGCTTGAGCTACGACACTTCTTCGAGGTAGCCGCGGATGACGGCTTCCAGATCGTCTAGCTCGAAGGGTTTGCGGACGAACTCATCGCAGCCCGCGGCTAGCGCGGCTTCTCGATCATCGGGCCGTGCCATCGCTGAGACAGCCACGATTGGGATGCCGGCCGTGGCGGGGTCGGACTTCAGCTGGCGCGTCACTTGAAAGCCATCCAGGCCGGGCATCATCAGATCGAGCAGGATCATCCGCGGCCGCTCGCGGCCTACCGATGCCAGTACCGCCAGGCCATCACCAGCAACTTCAGCCCTCACTCCGACCAGCGATTCGACGACTGTTTGCAGGATGATCTGGTTGTCCGGCTCGTCCTCGCCAATCAAGACCAACGCGTTTTCGGGAATCACGGCGCCGCTGCTCCTCCGTTCTGCTGACCGTTGCCCCGCGCGCGGTGAGCGCTCAGCAAGCCCCGGATTTCCTGGCGCAAGTCATCGACCCGCAGCGCCTGTTTGAGAATAACCCGCTCGGCAGAGCGAGCTAGCCGATCTCGATCTTCGTCCGTCAGATCCTTGGCCGTGACCACAATCACCGGCAGGTCGCGCGTCGTGGCGTGAGAGCGCAGCGTCTGCAGCACCTCAAAGCCGTCGACCCGCGGCATCATCAAGTCGAGCACCATCGCGGTCGGCTTTTCTTGCTCCACCGCTGCCAGTGCGGCGGCGCCATCGCCAGCCGTCGTTACGCGCCAGCCGTCCTCTGACAACAGGCTGCCGAGCACGTCCCGCAACGCGGGGTCGTCATCTACGACCAGGACGCTGCTCGAGCCGTCACGCTCAGCGCGCAATCCGTCCAGGCCAGCTAGCACCGTCCGCAGTCGCTCGTGATCGATCGGTTTGACCAGGTACTCCGTCGCACCGAGGACCATGCCAAAGTTACGGTTGTCCACGATCGAGACGATGACCACCGGGATCTCAGCGGTCGCTGGCTCACGTTTGAGGGCGTTCAGGACGCTCCACCCGTCGAGTTTGGGCAAGCTGATGTCCAGGGTGATGGCGAACGGCTGCAGACTGCGGGCAAGCTGCAGCGCCTCATGGCCGTCGTCAGCATGCTCGACGCGGTAGCCATCCGCCTCGAGGTAGGTCCGCAGCACCGTCGCAATGTGGGCATCGTCCTCGACGACCAGGACCAGCGGTAGATCGCTGTCGACGTCGGCCGTGACACCACCGGGTAACGCTACGTCGACCGGCGGGGGCGCTACCCCGACCGGTAGCGCAGCCGCTTGCGCGTCGACCGCGACGGGTAGATACAGCGTGAACGTACTGCCCTGGTCGATGCCAGCGGAGCTGGCTTCAACGCGGCCGCCGTGCAGCTCCGCCAGGCGCCGGACGATAGAGAGACCCAGGCCGGCGCCGCCAAAGCGCCGCGTCGAGGAGGACTCGGCCTGGTAGAAGCGATCCCAGACACGCGTGACCTGGCCAGGCGCCAGCCCGATCCCCGTGTCGTGGACCAGAAAGGCGATTTCTCGCCCGTTGGGTCCGTCGTTGACGCGAGCAGCCAGCCAGATCGAACCACCCTGCGGCGTGAATTTGATGGCGTTCGTCAGCAGGTTGGTCAGGATCTGCTGCAGGCGCTCATCGTCCGCCAGGACCGGCGGGAGTTTCGTGTCTGATTGACGCTCCTCGATGGAGATGCCTTTGCTCGATGCAATCACCCGCAGCGCGTTGGCGGACCTGGCCATGACCTGCTGCGGGTCGAGAGCGGCGAGACGCAAGTCGAGCGTGCCGGCCTCCAGCTTGGACACATCGAGCAGGTCGTTGATCAGTGCCAGGAGGCGTCGCGATGCGTCGCGGACGCCGACAACCTGACGTTCCTGGCGTTCATTGAGTGGTCCGGACAGCTTGCGCAGCAGGATGTCGGAGTAGCCGCTAATAGCCGTCAGCGGCGTGCGCAGCTCGTGCGACACAACGGCCATGAATTCGTCTTTCAGGCGGTCCGCTTCGCGCAGCGCTTCGAGCTCATTGACGCTTTCGCGATAGCGCTGAATGCGCAGGATGGCGGCGGCTTCAGCGGCGAAGAAGCTAACCACTTCGAGGTCATCCTCGACAAACATCGGTCCTTTTTCGGCAAAGGCGGCCAGAACGCCGACGTTCTTGCCGTCGAGCGCGACCGGCACGAGCAACGCTGTGCTGGGCAGGCTCTCGCTGCCGAATGCGGCGACTACGGCCGGCGGTAACTGCTTCGGCTGGACATCACGCAACACGAGCGGTCCGTTCGATGCGAGCACTCGCCCGATCGAGCCACCGTAGGCGTCCATGCGCGCCGACGGCGCACCCCAGAGATAGAGGTCATGCCGAACGGCATCTTCGAGGATCAGAAACACGCGCTGCGCGCCGGTCGTGGCCGCGGTCGCGACACACAGGCGGTCAATGGCCATGGCATCAGACGCAGCGACCGGCTGGCCGCTGGGTGTGGCCATGAGTCGGGTCGGCCGCAGGTACCCCAGCAGCTCGGGCAACCGCCAGGTCTGGCTGAGCCAGTTCGGGGGGAAGAAGCCGGCCCAGAAGGACAACCCGGAAATGAGCCCGGCGAGCCGTGACAGAGCCAGGAACAAGAACTCGTCGGCTCCGGTGGCGGGAGCAAGAACCGCCAGCACGAGCGTCGCCGCGAGCAGTGCGCAGCCCCAGGCGACGGCGGCCATGCGGCGGCGGGTAATGCCGGCTGTCGAGCGCGCCAGGCGGGCAAAAGCCCAGGCGGCGTGCGCCGTGCCGACGATCAGATAGGCGGTCAGCACAGCGACCAGCCAGGCGCCAGCGGGCGCCGGCGAGATCACAGACGCCGCCGCGAGAACGACCAACAGGGTCAGCGACAGCCGCATCTGCCAGATAGGCACGTCGGCGATGTCGTCGACCAGCCGCAGCAGCGCATACGGCAGCACCAGGATCAGCACCGTCGTCAGCTGCGTGCTCCACGGCAGGTCGAGGCAGCCGGCTGGTCCGAAGCAGCTGAGCAGCTGTATTTCCTGCAGCGCGACCGTGCCGGCCAGGGCCCCGAACAGGATGGCGACATCGACTCGGGCGCGCTCGTGTGAACGCAGCGCTTCACCGATTGCCGCGATGCCGAGCAACAGGTAGGCCAGGTCTGTTACGAGCTGGACAGCACGCAGCGCGTCCATCAGCAGGAGGCAGTGGTTGCGGCCATCACCAGTCTCAGTATGGCGTATGTTTCGCCGGGCGTCAGAACGGCGGCCAGGGCACGTTCCGATACGGATCTAGCTCGGGGTAGCACGGGTTGGCGAGCAGCCGCGCCCAGCGGTCGTATAACGCTTCCAGCTCGTGACCTGAGAGAAATGGTCGTAGCGCCGTGTCGATGGCGGCCATCTGCTCCGCATCACCATGGAGTGTCGCCAGATGTGCGACCAGATCCGCCGGAATCGGGTCACCGCAGAAGTCCCAGATGACCGTACGTAGTTTGGGCACGTGGTGGAACGTCAAGCCGTGATCGATACCCCACAGGTGGCCACGGATGTCGAGGAGGCAATG
>DASYKL010000779.1:0-1563 GCA_035995405.1 Chloroflexota bacterium | reverse complement strand
CCAGACCACATGGACCGTGGTCTGGACCTGTAGCTCGCCTGGCTGAATGGGCGTCTGGGGCGCGGCCGCTGGTGCCGCTGCTTGCGGCGCGATCTGCAAGCTGCGCTGGGGCGTGACGCCACCCGTATCTGACTCCTCGATCGTGATCGGTCGGCCAAGCGACACGCCTGCGTCGCGAGCCAGCTGCTCGGCTTTCGCCCGCGCATTCTGCATGGCCTGGTCGCGGGCCTGATTCTTGAGGTCTTCCATGTTGCTGGCCTCGAAGCGGACGCCGTAGACGCGTGTCGCGCCGGCCGCGATCGCATCATCGATCAGCGGCCCGAGCCCGCTGACGTTGGTCGTCTTGACATCGACCAGGTTCTGGACCTGGTACCCGCGCAGAACTGGCTGGTTCTGGTCGCGGAAGTCGTATTGCGGGTTGATGTTGAAGCTGATCGTGTGGATGTCGGTGTCAGCGATGCCTGATGCTTTGAGTTTGTTGATAACGGCATCCATGCGTCGCGAAGCTTCGGCTTGCGCATTGGCCAACGACTGATCGAAGACTTCACTGCCGAGGGTAATGTGGGCCGTGTTGGGCTGAGCGAGGACGATGCCTTGGCCGACGACGCTGATCCCCGTGTTGGCTTGTGGCTGCACGGGCAACGTCTGCGCGGCCCCATTGGGCGCTATGGCGAGGAGCGCGGCTACGGCCGAGCCGAGACCGATCAGTGCAAGGAGACGAGTAAGCACGAGGGGCTACTCCACAGGAAGATGCGACGCCGCCCGGAGGCGGTGTCGAACGAGGATGGCGGCCAGGATGGTGAGTGCAGCGAGGAGGCCGACGCCGACCGCGGCGGTGCGCAGCGGAGCGGCTGGATCGATGTCGGTCCGCGAGGGATTCCCATTCGCCGCAAGTGGCGCCTGCCCGGCCTGCGTTTGGAACGGGCTGACAGGGCTCACGATGGTGGTCGGGACAGGCGTTGGCGGCAGCGGTCGCACAGTTGTGGCGGCGGCTTGCTGATCAGCGGCGTCGGCGGAGGATTGCGAACGGATGGCCGGCGCCGACTGCGCGGTGCCGGCCGCCGGTGCGGCTGGTGCTGCGGGGGCGGCCGCCCTGGAGGCGGGCGTCGGTGCGAGGACGGCGTTGGGTTGCGGAGCGCTCTCGCCGCCTGAGGCGGGGCGCGATGCGGCCACAATCGCTGTCGAGGCGGGCGGGCGCGAATCGACGTACAGCGTCCCGACCGACAGAAACACGAAGGCCGCCGCCAGTGAGGCGGCGCCCACGCGAGTGGCCGAGTACCAGCGCCGCAACCGGATCACATTCGGTGGTTCCGTCAACACAACCAGTCGCGGCTGCTGCGGCAGGCGGAAGTCACGCGGTGCGTCGAGACTCGGTAAGGCGCCCAGCAACACCACCAGCGCTTGCATCTCGTCAACGCGGACGGTACACACGGCGCAGGTCGCCACATGGGTACGCGCCAGCGCCGCCTCGGCTGGCGGAAGCTGCGCGTCAATCAGCGCGGAGATCTGCTCGTCGTTGAGATGTTCGCCAGACTGCGTCACGGGTTCCTCTGGTGTAGACGT
>DASYKL010000778.1:0-3649 GCA_035995405.1 Chloroflexota bacterium | reverse complement strand
CGGCCCCTGGTGCGGTGGCGCTCTGCGCGGTCGCCTCGACCCGTGGCGGCGTGGTTGCCGCGGGTGGTGCCGCCGGCGAACACGCGCTCAGCGCCACACTCACGACCGTCGCCACCGTGATCTTCGCCGCGCGGACGCCATGGCGTAGCGGCCGCCCACACCGTGACGCCCGAGCCGAAGCGCCCATCACCCTACGAGCTCCCTCGATCCATATCGCACGGTCCACGTGAAGCTGGATGATCAACCTGTTACGCTCCCCGGGCGCCTCCTCCTGACTATGACCCCTCGTCAGGGCGATCGCAAGAAGGCCTCGCCCTGGACACGACCGCCGGTCCGCCAACCCTCGAGCCACGCTTCCGTCGCCTGCTGTCCTTCGGCGACATCCTCGACGAGTCCGTCCGCCTCTATCGCCAGTACTTCGTCACGTTCGCCCTCGTCAGCGCCGTAGCCCTCCTGCCGCTCGGCCTCGTGCTCGTTGCCGCCACCACGGCCGGCATGCTGACGACCTCCTTCAATGCCACGGCAGCCGATTTCCAGCCCGGCGGCCGCTTCGGCGCCGATCCCGCTGCTGCCGCGGGCCTCCTCCAGCAAGTCCTGGGCGGCGCCCTCCTGGCCGGCTTCCTCTCCGCGCTGTTCAGTATTGTCTGGGCCGCCGCCGTTGTCATTACCACCGACCTCGCCGAACGCGGCACCGCGCAATGCCGCCTGCGCCATATCTTCGGCCGCGCCGTCTCGCGCAGCCTCGTTATCCTGCTCAGCTCGATCCTGTATTTCCTCGGGTTGGCCGTCTTGACCATCGCCGCCAGTGTGCTCGTCGTCATCACCGGCTTTGGGCTTGTCGGCGGCGTGATTGCCCTCGTCGGACTGCTCTTCTGGTGGCTCAAACCGTCCACCCGTCGCCCCTGGCTGAAGTGGCTGATCATCCTGACCACGCCGTTCGGCTGGCCTACGTACATTTCGATCCGCTGGTCGATGTACCTCGCGGCGATCGCGCTTGAAGATCGCGGTCCGGCGAATGCGCTGAGCCGCAGCGCGCAGGTGACTGCCGGCCAGTGGTTCCGTGTCGCCGCCATCTTGACCGTCGCGCCGTTGATCGTCGGCGTGCTGATCTCGGTGATTTCGACGCTCGTCAATCTGCCGTTGGGCATCAACGCCGCCTCGCGCCAGCAGACCGGCCTCGATCCGACCGTCGCCAGCATCAGCGTCGCTGTGAGCATCATCTTGCAGATCCTGTTTCAGAGCGTCGCCATCATCGCCTACACGGTGCTGTTCAACGACCTCCGCAACCGCCGCGAAGGCACCGACATTAGCGAGCGACTCGGTCAGCTCGAAGCGTCGTTTCTGACTGCGAATGGGTGAGCCAGCGGGTGGCTGAGGAAGACGCGCTGGCGCGTCTGCACGCCATTCTCGCTCGGCCGGAATACCTTGCTGACCTGAATCGCCCGTGGTGGGAGCAGCTGTTGCAGCCAGTTTGGGACCTGCTGACGTACTGGCTAGCGCGCCTGGCTCAGCTGGTGCTCGACGCGAGCAGCGGCCGCGAAGGCGTCTACGGCTGGCTCGTCCTGGCGGTGTGTACCGTCTTGATCGCGGCAGTTTGCCTCTACCTGTTACGCGCTGTGCGACTGTCGCTGACGCGTGATAGCCGCTCGCAGCTGGTCAGCCTGACCGAGCGGCGCGAACGCTCCGAACGGCTGTGGGCGACGGCGCAGCAGTTGGCCAGCGCCGGGCAGCTCGGGGAAGCGGTGCGCGTGCTGTACTTGTCGGCCTTGTATGCCCTCGATGAGCGAGCGCTGCTGCACATCGAAAGCGGGCTGACCAATCGCGAGCACGCACGGGCGCTGAATCAACTTCATCCGGACGTGGCGAGTACGTTTTCGGACGTCGTGGAGCGATACGACCGCGTGCGCTACGGTGCCGCGTCGGTCTCCGAGACGACGTTTGCCGAGCTTAGTGCCCTGGTCGCCAGGTCGCGTGCCGTCGCGCTGCACGGCGTGGCGGTATGAGTCGTGTCCACTCCAGCATGGTCCTGCTTGGGATCTGCGTCGTTGCCCTGTTGATCGGTGTCCTGCGCCTGGCAACCCAGCGCCCGGTGCTGCCGGCGGGCAGCAGTTATTCGACCGACGCCAGTGGCACTCAAGCCTTGTACGAGTGGTCTGCAAGGGTCGGCCTCGATGCTCGGCGATTGCCGGACTTGCCGACTCCCTCGACTTCCCCGATACACACGGGCACAACGCTGCTGGTTCTCCAGCCGGACAGCGCAATCGACGGTGCTGCCCGCGCCGCGTTCGATGCAATCCCGAAGCAGCAAGGCACTCTGGTCGTCGCTGGCGACTCGCTGTCGTGGGTGCTCTATGTTCGATCACTGGGCGTTGCGGTCGAGCCGATTCGACCAGCCTCCATCGATGTCGCCACGCCCGACGGCGCGCTCGCCTTCGCGACGGTAGCCCGCTACCGGCTGCGCGATGCGGCAGCCGAACCGCTGCTGATCACCGCTGACGGCGCCTGGCTCGCCCTCCGCAAGCCATATCAGGGCGGTGAGCTGATCGTGATCGCCACACCCGAGCCGCTGCTCAACGCTGGTCTGCGCGATGATGGGGCCGCGCGATTCGTGCTGCGCGAGATCCTGTCGCCGGACGTGAATCATCAGGCCGTCGCCTTCGACGAGGTCCACCATGGCTTTATCCCGATCGCCGACCCCGGCGCATCCGTGACGCTCACCGACGTTCTGTTCCACACGGCACCCGGTCAAGCGATCGTCTACGCGGCGGTTTTGCTGTTCGTGTATTTGCTCCTGAGCGGTCGTCGTCTCGGTCCAGCGGTCACCGCGCGAGCGCCTCACGAAACACGACGGACCATGTTCGAGCACATCCAGATGATGGCCAACCTGTACCGCCGCGCCGGGCACCTGGACGCCGTCCGCGACGCGTTCACGCGGCACTATGCGCGGCTGCTGGCACGTGTCGGCAACGGCTCACCGGGGCGTGCGACGGCCCTGACGCGCGCGTTGGAAAAAATTGAAACGGCACGCTCTGAGGCCGACCTGATAGAAGCTGTGGGAGTCGCCAGTGACACCCGCTGAGTTCCATGATGCAGCGCTAGCTCAGACGCGCGGCATCCTGGTCGATCTGGATGAGCCGTTCAGCTTGCTGCTTGCGGCGTTGCTGGTCGGCGGCAACGTGCTCGTTGAAGGCGTGCCTGGGACGGCCAAGACACTGATGGCCCGCAGCCTGGCGGCGTTGCTCGGTGGACCGGCGACGACGGCCACCGCGGACCGCTTCCAGCGCATCCAGTTCACACCCGACCTGATGCCATCGGACATTCTCGGCACCAACGTGTTCAACGCTGCGAACGGCACGTTTACCTTCCGCCGCGGACCGATCTTTGCCAGTGTGGTCGTCGCCGACGAGGTCAACCGCGCGCCGGCCAAGACGCAGTCCGCGCTGCTGGAAGCGATGGAAGAACACCAGGTGACAGTCGAGGGTCAGCGTATGGCGCTGCCGCCCGTCTTCCTGGTCGTGGCGACCCAAAACCCGGTCGAGTTCGAGGGCACTTACCCGCTGCCCGAAGCGCAGTTGGACCGCTTCCTGTTCAAGGTGCTGGTCGACCACGGCACGCCGGCGGCCGAGCTTGGCGTCGTCCAGCGCCACCA
>DASYKL010000777.1:0-3339 GCA_035995405.1 Chloroflexota bacterium | reverse complement strand
CGTCTTTGTCACGCTAGGCGCCCTGGCCGCCAGCACGGCGCGTATCCAGATCGGGACGAGCGTGGTGCTGGGTGTGCTGCGGCCACCGGTCTTGCTGGCCAAAGCTGCGACGAGCGTCGATGTCATGTCCAACGGCCGCCTGATCCTCGGCCTCGGTGTCGGCAGCCGGCCCGAAGATTTCCAGGCGACCGAAGTACCCATCCAGCAGCGCGGCCGTCGCATGGACGAGGCTATCGAAATCTGCACTTTGGCCTGGAGCGGCCAGGCACTGAAGTTTGACGGCCGCCACCACCATTTGGACGTCGGCCCGATGCGCGAGCTGCCCGTCCAGCGACCGCATCCGCCGCTGTGGTTTGGCGGCGGCGCCGAAGCTGTCTTGCGTCGGACCGCGCGAGTTGGTCAAGGCTTCATCGCCAGCACTTCGTCTGGTCCGGACGGCTTTCGCAGCCAGTGGTCCAAGCTGCGCGAGTACTGCGGCGAGATTGGTCGCGACGCAGCGGAAATTACGCCAGCGGCCCTGTGCTACGCCAGCGTGGCGGCAAATCGGGCGGACGCCGAAGAAGCGATGCGACAGCACCTGCTGCGGTCGTTCGGGCCGGCGCGTTTGGAACGCGGTCTCGGCCCGTTGGTCGGCACACCCGATGATCTCGTGCGTGGCGCAGACACGTATTTCGCCGCGGGGGTAGACGTCCTGATCATCTCGAGCGTCTCAGCCGACCTGCGTCAATTGGACTTGTTATGCGAGCGGGTACTGCCCGCATTGGGAGGGGATTGAACGCACATGGCTGAAACGGTGATGGCGGCCGTACAGGTGGCGCCAGAAGCTACGGAAATTCGCGAGTTCGCACTGCCAGACATCGCGCCCGATGCTGCTTTGCTAAAGGTCGAGGCGGCGGGCGTGTGCGGCAGCGACGTTGGCGGCTACAAGCGGATGGGTGCTGCGCCGCGGATTCTCGGACACGAGAATGTCGGTGTGATCGCTCGCGCCGGCGAAGCTTTCGCCCGTCGCTGGGGGGTCAAAGAAGGTGACCGTGTGGCGATCGAGGAGTACTTGCCGTGCGGCCACTGCGAGCTGTGCTTGCGCGGCGAGTTCCGCCATTGCGCGGCCACCGATGTGCACTCGAATCCAGCGGCGCTGCGCTACGGCAACACGCCGATCACGACCGCCCCGGCCTTGTGGGGTGGCTACGCGCAGTATCTGTATATGCCACCTGGAACAGTCCTGCACCGTATGCCAGCGCACGTGCCAGCAGAACAATCAGCGATGGCTTTGCCGTTGGGCAACGGGGTGCAGTGGGCCGTCGTCGAGGGGCAAGCCGGGCCGGGACGCACGCTCGTCGTGATGGGGCCGGGCCAACAGGGATTGGGTGCCGTCATGGCCGCCAAGGCTGCTGGGGCGGACCTGGTGATTCTCGTCGGCCTCAGCGCCGACACGCGACGGCTGGAAGTCGGCAGCTTGTTGGGCGCCGACTTCACGATCGTCGCTGACCGCGAAGACGTGCGCGAGCGGGTGGCCGAGATCACGGCGGGCAAAGGCGTCGATGCGGTCGTCGACACGACCTCCGCACTGGCCGCCGACATGGTGCCGCTGGCAATCGACCTGGTCAAACGCAAAGAGGGCCGCATTGTCGTCCAGAGTGCAGGTGGCACCATCCCTAATTTCCCGATCGAGAAACTGGCCAGGAAGTACATCACGCTCAAAGCTGCCCGCGGCCATAGCTATGCGTCTGTTGAGCTGGCGATTCAGCGCATCGCGTCTGGCAAATACCCGCTGGAGTTGCTGACGACGCACCATTTCGGTCTTACCGGTGTGGACCTGGCGATCAAGTCGACAGGTGGCACAGGCTTGCCAGGCGCGATCCACGTCACGGTCCTGCCCTGGGCGAACGGCACCGCCTGAGGTGACATTTCTGCGCCTGGTGGCGTATCTGCTGCTCCAGCGCGGCCGCGGGTGACACAGGCGGCCATCGCGAAGGCGCCACCAGTGCGCCTGTCGCGGGCACAGCTCGGGCTTGTCTACGTCTCTGGGTCGTTCGGTTTTGGCTTTCAGCAGATGGCCGCCTTTCTGCTGCCGCTGCGCGCTCGCGAGCTCAACGCGCCGCTCGACCAGATTGGTCTGATCGTCGGCGCGGGCGCCATTGTCCCCGCCCTGCTGTCGGTCTGGTCAGGCGAGCTGGCCGATCGGTTTGGCGCTCGGCGAACGTACATCGGCGGCACCATCGTCGCCGCCATCACCGGCCTACTCCTGTTCCCGGTCACCAACTACTGGCTGCTGCTGCCCATCCAACTGGTGATGGGATTCGCGAGGAGTACCGCCTGGGTCGCCTCGCAAACGTACGTCGCCAACATCGGCGCGCCAGAAGAACGCGCCACGCATATGGGTCGCTTGAGCTTCACCACCAATGGTGGCACCGTGGTCGCGCCACTTGTCATTGGCGAGGTAGCCAATCTGATCGGCTATCAGGCGAGCTTTCTGTTCATGGGCGGCGTGACGCTGCTGTACACCGTGATGGGCCTGCTGATGCCCGAAGTGCGCGTTCCGCGCACAACGGAGAAACGCGGCAAAGGCGGCGGCTTCGAAGCCGCCGTACACCTGACCCGCCAACGCGGTGTCCAGGTTGTGCTGTTGTTGACATTTGTCCGTCTGTGGAATGGCTCTGGCTGGCGCCCGTTCATCCCCATCTTTCTCCGTGAAGCAGGGTTCGACAACACGCTGATCTCGAGCGTCCTGGCAGCCAATTCGGTCGTCTCCACCTTTACCTCATTAGGTGCGAGCTGGCTTGCCCGACGGTCCAGCAACGAAGTCGCGACCGCCATTGCGCTTGGTCTGGGTGCGCTTGGCACGGCGATGACGCCGTGGGTCGCGTTCGTGCCGGCCGTGTATTTGCCAGCGTTGTTAATCGGGACCGGCGTCGGCGTCAGCTTGCCGCTGCTGATGGCGACGGTCAGCTCGGAGGTCGCGGCCGATCAACGCGGCGTGGCGTTGGGCATGCGCATGAGTATGAATCAGGCGGCTGGGACACTCGCGCCAGTCTCGGTCGGCGCAGTCGCCGAGCCGTTTGGCATTGCCGCGGCGCTGCTGGTCAGCGCCGTCTTTTCGCTGGCGGTACTTGGCGCGTCAATGGGCCTGTACGCAACCCGAGACCGTACAATGGCGCCCCCTGGGGAGAGAGTATGAAGTACACCGTTTCGCGCCTCGCGGCGCCGCTGGCCACGGCTGTCGCACTGTTCGCTTCCGCGTGCAGCCCGACTGTACCTGCCGCGGCACCTGCACCAACCGCTGCACCACAAGCCGCCGCCGCGAAGCCTGCCGCCGCTACGAGCGATTGGGCGGCTGTC
>DASYKL010000776.1:0-7324 GCA_035995405.1 Chloroflexota bacterium | reverse complement strand
TTACCTGCGCCGTTAGGTCCGATGATCGCCGCGATCTGACCGGCGAATGCCTGAAACGTAACGTTTTGAATGATCGGCGGTCCACCGTAGCCGGCCGTCAGGCCACTGACTGCGAGCATCGGCGCGTCAGACACTTACAGGTACCTGACCCAGGTAGGCGTCGAGCACGTCGGCATCGGCGCGCAGCTCGTCCATGCTGCCAGCGGCGATGCTGGTTCCCAGAGCCATGACGACGACCCGCGGACAGAGCCGCTCCACGAACGGCAGGTTGTGTTCGATCAGCAATACCGTAATTCCGTCGGCATTCAGCCGCAAGATGGCTTCGATCATGCGATCGGCCAATACTGGATTGACGCCCGATTGCGGCTCGTCGAGCAGCACCATCTGTGGTTGGGCAAAGGCGATGCGAGCGAACTCGAGCAATCGCTTCTGCCCGCCGCTCAGGTTGCCGGCCAATTCGTCACGCAAATCGTAGAGATTGAAATCGCGCAACAGCTCGCGGGCTCGGACACGGTCCACGTCTTCGGCTTGCCGCAACTTTCCTGGCTGCAGGTAGGCCCGCCACAATGCGTCACGTCCGCGTGGCGGTGAGGCCAACAACATGTTCTCCATCACGGTAAGCCCGGGCCATTCGCGGGGGCTCTGGAAGGTGCGCATCAGGCCCAGGCGACTGACCTGATGCATCGGTTTGCCTTGAATGTCGGCGCCGTCAAAGCGGATGGTGCCGGAATCGGGTTTGACAAAGCCGCTGGCCAGATTAATGAGCGTGCTCTTGCCCGCACCGTTTGGTCCAATCAAGCCGGTGACGCTGCCGCGCGCGACGCCGAACGTGCACTCTTTGACAGCCTGGACCCCACCGTAGCTCTTCGAGACATGCACGACTTCGAGGATCGGATCGGGAATCTCAGCTTGACTCATGCGCGCCTCCGGCAAGCGCCGCGGTCCGCTCGACGGGCGCCAACGTGCGCGGGTCTCTGGCCCGGGGCTCAGGCAGCAGGCCCTGCGGCCGCCACTTCAACACGCCAATAATGAGTAGCCCGATCAGGATGAACCGAATGGCAGACTGCGCATCCGCGTGACCGGGAATCAGTGGCAGGAAACGAGTCGCTTCCTGAATGAGCACGATCACGAACACCGTGCCCATCAGGACACCGCGCTGGTTGCCGACGCCGCCGACAAATATCGCGGCATAGAGTAAGAAGACCTCCGCGGTGTCCCAGGCATACGGATTGAAGGCCGTGAGAAAATGGGCCAGCAGTGCACCGCCCATGCCGGCGATGACGCCGCCGACTGCATAGCCTTGTAGCTTCAGCCAGTAGACATTGCGACCAAATGCAGCCGAAGCGACTTCGTCTTCGCGCGTCGAGCGCAGTGCTCGACCGAATGGACTGTGGTACAGCCGTTCCAGGAAGAGGTACACCAGCAGTAGCGCGACCAGGCACAGGCCCAAATAAAACAGCGAATAGCCATCTGGTCCGAGATCCAGCATGCCGTTGAACGGCTCAGGCAGTCCGTAGACGCCAGCGAAACCGTTGAAGATGTACGTGTTCTGGCTGATTACGGCGTAAATGATCAGCGTGGTGGCGACCGTGGTGATCGCGAAATGGTCGCCACGCAAACTACGCAGCGCGATGGAGCCAACCAGGAGTGACAACAGCCCGCACACGATCATGGCGTACGCCACACCCAGCAGAAACGGTTGACTCAAGCCCAGGATGTAGTGATTCGGCAGCGGTAGCTTGCTCGGCGGCAGCGTGGTGACAGCCGAGACGTACGCACCGATCGCGACGAACGCAAACAGCGAAATATCCAGCTCACCCGTCCAGCCGTAGCGGACGTTCAGCGCCAGCGCGAGGATGGCGAAGATCGTGCCGAGCGTCAACACGCTGGCAATGTAGGTGATCATGCGCGCGCGCCCTGGAACGAGGGGAACAAGCCGCTCGGTCTGATCAGCAGCGTGACGATCAAGAATGCAAAGGCGACGACCAACTTGTAGTCCGATGGCAGATACAAGGCACTGACTTCCATTGCCAGTCCGATCAGCAAGGCCCCCAACATGGCGCCGTAGGGCTTACCGATGCCACCGACGATCGCGGCGGCAAAGACGACCAGCAGAAAGGTGTACCCGAGCGTCGGCGTCAGGCTACCGATGCTGACCCCGAGCACGAAGCCGGCCAGACCGCCCATCGCCCCGGCCATCAGCCACGTCAACCGTACGATCAGTGCCGAATCGATGCCGCTGACGCGCGCCAGCTCGCGACTGTCGGCAACCGCTCGCTGCGCTTTGCCGAATTTCGTATAGCGCAAAATCAAATGAACGCCGACCATGACGACCACTGCTGCACCGATGATGGCCAGGCTGCGGTCGGTGAGGATGAACGGACCGATGCGCCGTGCTGGACTTGACGGCAGCGAATAGGGCAAGTTTGCGCCGCCGAAGATCAACAAGATGACGTGCTGCAGTACCAATCCGGAAGCGATGGTGAGGATGAACAGCACCAGCCGTTTCGCGCCGGATCTGGCGAATGGTGCCAGGATGGCCGAGTTCAGGAACAGCGCCAGCACTCCACCCATCACGCATGCGACGACGCCCGCCAGGAAGACGTTGTGGGTCACAGACTGAGTCACCCAGGCGCCGTACGCGCCGGCCGTCATGATTTCGCCGTGCGCGAAGTTCGGAATATTGGTGACACTGAATTGGAGCGACAACGCGACCGTAGACAGGGCCAGAATTGAGGCCGTAATCAAGCCGAAGCCGATGGCCAGAAGAAAGTCGTTCAGGAAACCACCTCCGCCCTTGGCCCCAGTGTGGAGGATGTATACAATGGCGGTCAAGACGTGCATGTGGTTGCCAGCGCGCCGGCGCTTGAAGCCGGCTCGATCTCGGTTCTGACTTTGAGTCGTGGGCTGGCCATCCTGGATGTCTTCGCCGGTCGACGCGAGGACCTCGGCGTCAATGAAATCGCGCGGCTGGTCGGCGTGCACAAGAGCACGGTGTCGCGGCTGTGTGCCACGCTCGAACACGCTGGCTATCTCGAGCGCACGCAGGCGTCAGGCAAATTCCGATTGGGCTTGCGGGTCTACCAGCTCGTCGGTGCAGCACCCGCCACGCCCGACCTGCGCACCGCCGCGCGACCGATCTTGCAGGCGCTCAGCGAGAAAACAGGCGAGACGGCCCACCTGGCAGCCCTGGAGAACTCGGAGTTGATCACGGTCGAGGTCGTGGAAGGTCATCACCTGATGCGCATGCAAGGGCGGATCGGCCAGCGGCAGCTGTTTCACGCCAGTGCTCTCGGCATGGCCATCCTGGCGCAGTTGCCCCCAGGGGAGGTCGATCGGTTGTTGGGCAAGGGGTCCCTGGAACGACTGACGCCGCACACCGTGACGGACCGCCGTCAACTACGGCAGCGCCTGACGGAGGTCCGTACGACCGGCTACAGCGTTGATTTTGAGGGTGTGGAAGACGGATTGCGGTGCATCGGCGCGGCGATTGTGGATCAGCATGGCGGGATTGCGGGCGCCATCAGTGTCTCGGGCCCGCGTCATCGACTCAGCCCGGAGGTGATCGGTACGCTGGGTGGGGTGGTGCAGACGGCGGCGCGTGCCATCTCCGCCCGTTTGGGCGCCCGGGGCGTCGCGTTGACGCCGTTACAGACCGAGGACTAGTATCGCTGCGCGGGACAGTCTCGGGGAGCGGTACTAGTGCAGTCTTATAAGGGCGCAGAGATCATCATCGATTACCTGCTCAAAGAGCGGGTGCCATATCTGTTCGGGGTGTGCGGCCACGGCATCATTGGTCTGCTCGACGTAGCCTACGATCGGCGCGACCGCATCACCACCATCAGCGCTCACGACGAACAGGTGGCTGGCTTCATGGCTGATGCGTACTTTCGCGTCACGCATCAGCCCGTGGCGACGTATTCCTCGTGCGGGCCTGGGTCGCTGAATATGGCCATGCCCATCGCGTCGGCCTTTCTCGACTCGTCGGCTTTTCTGGCAATCACCGGCAACGTCCCGACGCAGCAATTCAATCGGGGTCCCTTTCAGGAAACCGGGCGTCACTTCCAGGGCGACTTCAACACCGTGATGCGGCCGTATGTCAAACGTAGTTTCCAGGCCCCTCGCGCCGACATGCTGCCGTTGATCATGCGTCAGGCGTACGCCATGCTGCTGGCCGGTCGACCTGGCCCGGTGCACGTCGACGTGCCGCTGAACGTATTTGTCGAAACAACCGAGGCCGAGATTCCCGAGCCGGCCGAATGGCGCGCCGGTGTGTCCAGTCGTGGGGCTGGTGATCCACGCGCGGTACGCCAGGCGGCGGACTTGTTGCTGGCCGCGGAACGACCGGTCATTGTGGCGGGCCACGGTGTCCTCCTAGGCGAATCCACCAATGTCCTTCGTCAACTCGCGGTGCTGCTCCAGATACCAGTCATCACGTCGCCGCTCGGCAAGGGCGCGATCGACGAAGGCTCGCCGCTGGCGCTTGGCGCGACCGGCCGCAATGGCACGCACGCGGCCAACGAAGCGGCACGCCATGCCGACGTGGTGCTGGCGCTCGGCACGCGCTTCGACGATCGGGCGACCAGCGCCTGGCTGCCAGGCATGACGTATTCGTTCCCGCCCACGAAGCTCATCCACGTTGACATCGATGCGCAAGAGATCGGCCGCAACTTTCCGCCAACTGTCGGTATCGTCGGTGACGCTGGGCTCGTCCTACAACAGTTGATCGACTGTTGTCGGCCCGAGGCCGCGGCGTCCGTCCAGCGACACGCACGCTGGCTGGAGTCGACCCACGAGTGGCGTCGTGAGTGGGAGGCGTTTCTCTCACCCGGCCGTACATCGGAAGCCGTGCCGATTCGCCCCGACCGTCTGGTCGCCGACCTGCAGTCCGTTTTGCCGGACGACGCGATTGTCCTGGCCGACGTCGGCGTGCACCATAACTGGCTGGTCCAGCAGCTGCGACCTCCGTCGCGCGGCAAACTGCTGCAATCCTGGGGTTTCGCGGCGATGGGCTTCGGTGTAGGCGGCGCCCTGGGCGCGCAGCTGGCGGCGCCCGATCAGCCAGTTGTAGCCGTGTGCGGTGACGGCGGATTTCTGATGACGGCGAACGCTGTCGCGACAGCCGTCGAGTACGACCTGCCGGTGGTCTGGGTGGTCTGGAACAACACCGGCTACGTCTCCATTCGCGATCAGCAAGCCGGTTTCTTTGGCCAGGGCCGCGAGATTGCCGTGCGATTTCGGCAGGGCGGGACCGGCGACCTGGTCAGCACAGACTTTGCGATGCTGGCCCGGTCGATGGGCGCGGATGGCGTCACGGTCGAACGTCCGAGCGATCTCCGCGACCAGATTTCGGCGGCCATCGCGGCGCACCGCCCGACTGTGTTGGATGTGCGAGTCGATGCGGACGTGTTCCCTCCGGCGACAGGGAGCTGGGATCTCCCGCCGCTGACGGCGCCCCTACCGAACTACGGCTGGCGGCCTCAGGCGAGCACGCCGGCCGGAGCTCGCAGCGACTGACACAGCTCGGAGACGCTCGCTACCTGCTCCAGGTTGCTGAACAGGTCGATGACGCGATCGGTCCCGGCTTCAGAGAGTCGCCCGCGCGTGGCCAGGCGGAACTTCTGCTCGATCTCCCGACGGCTGAGTGGATCGGCTGTATCGCCACGCGGCACCGCGCGTCGGTCGACGTACGTTCGACCGGCCGTGTCTGTCATCTCGACAACCGCGCCCGTGCCCTCGACGGACGGGTCGATTTCGATCGTCACCTGGCCGCTCGCAAACGCGTTCACGGCCGGGTCGGCAATCCGTTCTGGCGTGAATTGATCGAGCCAACACTGTCGATCGGCCAGCACAACCGCGACCACGTATTTCGTCGACAGCAGCGCGCGAAACTTGCCTTCCCAGCCGATTTCGCCGTGCATCTGGTAGACCCCTGCTGAGAGCCCGACGCGAACCCTGGTGACATTGGCGGGTGACAGATCGTGCTGTTCGACCAGCGCCAGGACGGCAGTAATCACCGCCTGGATCGAGCTGGCCGTGGGCCACAAGCGGAGCGAGATGTTTTCCAGCTCCCAGCGCTTCCCGAGATCGGCGGTCAACTCGGCGGGTCGACCACCATCTGCATACGTCTTGAGCAAGCCACCGTCAGGATGGGTCAGGATTTCTTCTGAGGCCCGAAAGCCCTGTTCCGCCAACAGTCCAGCCAGAAGGCCTGAGACGGCCGCGCGAGCCTGATGGAACTTGACGGTCGGGGTCCCCCAGGCCGCAAACGTGCCGGCTGACTGGCTCCCGGCCAGGCCGAACGCCATCAATTGACGGTCGGCATCGAGACCGAGGAGCGAACCAACAGCGGCCGCGCCGCCGAATGGGCCGATCACGCCGGGTGAATGCCAGCCACGCCTGCGAAACGCCGGGTAGTCCATCGCCAGACCGACCCGCGTCGCCGATTCCATACCGACGACCAGTGCTTTCAACAGGTCTCGCCCGTTCGTTGGCCGCTGCTCAGCGATCGCCAGCGCCGGCGGCAACACTTCCGGGGCGATGTGACACAACGTCGGCCGATGGACGTCGCACACGGTGACGGCGGTAATCAGGTACGCATTCAGCAAAGTTGCACCAACTGGCGACAGCGTGCTGCCAGCGATGACGGTGCATTCGCCAGGCCCACCCAGCGCACGCGCGACAGGTTCGACCTGGCTCGTTTCGTCGCCCTCATGACCGGCGATGGCACAGCCGATTGCATCGAGCACGATATCTTTGGCGCGTTCGAGAACCCCCTCGGGTATGTCCTCGAAACGCAGGTTGACGACGAAGTCGGTGAGATCGCGAGTAGGAGTGCTCATAGTGGGTGGACCGCTCAGCGAGACTGTCTCAGCGATCCTAGGCGCGCCGGCCAAACAGTGTCAAACAGCGTGCTAGCCGTCCTCGTCGCGGGGCTTTACCCTGGGGAGAGGCGAGGGCAGAAGCTTGGCCAGATCGGTCAGCATTCCGGCGGTCGAGGCGCGTGGCATCAGGCCTACGCCGGGGATGCCTATGCTCGAACGGCAGGGTGTCCTGGGGCTGCTGCTGGTCAGCGGCGCTGTCATCTATATGGTTGCCATGGTCGGCTACCCGTTCCTGTTGGCACTGTACCTGAGCGTGAGCGACGCCAATGTGGCGACGACTGGCCTCGGCAATTTTGTCGGCCTGGACAATTTTGGCAGCCTGTTTCAGTCATCTGTGTTCCTGACCGCGCTGCGCAACACGTTGTTCTTTACGGCGGTCGCAGCCGTCTTCAAGGGCTTGCTGGGGACGAGTCTTGCTTTTCTCCTGGCCGAGAACCTGC
>DASYKL010000775.1:0-2790 GCA_035995405.1 Chloroflexota bacterium | reverse complement strand
CCGCCCAGCAGCCCTTCGGCGGGAAAGTGAAGGCGATCGTACATCCCGGACATGGACCACGCCTGGCCGCTGCGATCCGAGAAGCTGGTCAACTGGCCCGTGCCGCCGCGAAATTTCCCAGGGCCAGCCGAGTCAGGGCGGATCTCTTTGCGTTCCACCACCAGGCCCGTCAGCGATTCCATCACCTCAGCCGGCACGCCAGCCACACCACTCGGAAAGCCGACATTGTTTAGCCCGTCTTTGGTCGGCCGAGCACCGGTGCCACCGCACTGGAACAACATGAACGTGTACGGATCCTGCGCAGCAGGGGCGGCGCGCTGGCCGCGGAACATCGTGATCCAGATCGACGCCGCGCCGTCGGCCATCAGCCGATCCGGCATGGCGTTCGCCAGCGCCCCAAACAGCAGGCCGGGCAGAAAATGTCCCACCAGATGTCGCGCGGCGACGGGCGCCGGATGCAATGCGTTCAAAATGCAGCCCGGCGGCGCCGTGACGTGCACTGGCCGAAAACTGCCTTCGTTGTGCGGCACTTCGGGAGCGATTGCGCACTTCACCGCGAAGCTCGTGTACGCGTGCGTGTAATTGAGCACCACGTTGATCCCGAAGCGGCTCTGCGGCGAGCTACCCGCATGGTCCACCGTCAGCTCGTCGCCAGCCACAGTCACCCGCGCCTTGAGCAGCACCGGCTCCTCGTAACCGTCTGACCAGACCTCGTGCTCGTAGACCCCGTCCGGTAGGCGAGCAATGGCCGCCCGCGTTGCCTTTTCCGAGCGGTCGATAATCGCTGCCGCCAACGGATCAATGCTGTCCAGGCCAAACTCGGCCATGAACTCGAGCAATTGGCTGCCGCCAACGTCGTTGCAGCTGGCCATCGCGTACAGGTCGCCTTCGACTTCGCGCGGTGTGCGGACGTTGCCGCGAATGATCTTGAACAGCTCCTCGTTGCGCTCGCCGTGCTGGAACAGCTTCATGATCGGGATGTAGAGGCCCTCCTCATACACCTCGCGCGCTTCGGCCGACAGGATTCGTCCGCCGATGTCCAGCATGTGACAGGTATTGGCGAAATAGGCAACGATGTTTCCGTGGCGAAAGATCGGCGTGACCAGCGTCACGTCGTTGATCTGACCAGCCGTCATCCATGGATCGTTGGTGATCAACACGTCGCCTGTCTCGAGCGTGGCGGGCGGATAGGCGGCCATGAAGTGGCGCATGCAGGTGGCCATGGCATTGATATGACCGGGGGTGCCCGTTTCGGACTGGGCGACCATGTTGCCGAGCGTGTCGAACACGCCGCAGGCCAGATCTTGCGACTCACGGACGACGGTCGAAAAGGCGGTCCGCATGAGCGCTGCTTGCTGCTCGTTGGTGACTGACAGCAGACGGCTCCACAGCACTTCGAGGGTGATCGGATCGATGGTCGTGGTCGTGGTCGTGGTGGTGGTCATCAAGTGATGCTCAGGGGGTGATGCTGAGGTTGCGTGAGGCGTCGACGTCGATTCGGGCGCCCGGGCCGATCACGGTCGTCGATTCGCGCTCCTCGACAATAGCCGGGCCGTTAAAAGATGCGCCAGAGGGCAGCAGGTAGCGGTCGTAAACAGGCACCGGCCGGTGTTCCTCCCATTCGGGGAAGTAGACGCGTCGTTCGCCTTTCAGCGCGGCGCTGACCGAGCTCGAAGCAGCAGCGAGCGGTGCGCGAAGCGACACCGACGGTCTTGGGCCGCTGGCCAGCAGCCGCCAGCTCACCCCTTCCAGCGGTACGTCTGGCCCGGTCCGACCAAACAGCGAGGCGTAGACGCGCTCGAATGTGGCTCGAATCGCCGCAACGCTGTCCGGGCCGAGCTCGCCCTCCGGAAGGTCGACGCGAATCTCGTGGCCCTGGCCGGCATAGCGGATGTCTGCCTGGCGCGTAAACCGCCGTTCTTCGTGCGGCACACCCGAGCGAGCCAGGATCGCGTCGCCCTGAGCCGCCATGTCTGCTAGCAACGTCCTGACGTACTCCCAATCGGCTGTCTCGAGCTGGCTGAGAAAGCTGCGGACGAAGTCAAAGGCCAGCGGCGCGGTGAGAAAACCGATGGCCGAGGTCACGCCAGCACCAAACGGGACGATCATGCGTGGCGAATGCAAGATGCGCGCGACGCCGAAGCCATGCCCTGGCCCAGCGCCGCCGAACGCGAATAGCGGCAGACTGCGCGGGTCTTTGCCGCGCTCGATCGCATGTACGCGAGCCGCGCCAGCCATGCCTTCGTTGACCAGCTGGTGAATGCCCCAGGCGGCCCGCGTGGCGCTCATGGCGAGCGGTTCGCCGATCGTTTTCAGAATTGCCCGTTCCGCGGCTGGGACGTCGAGCGTCAAGCGGCCGCCGAGGAAGAAGCTGGGGTCCAGATACCCCAGGAGCAGATCGGCGTCGGTGATGGTCGGCTGCGTGCCGCCGCGGCCGTAACACGCTGGCCCGGGGTCTGCGCCGGCGCTTTCTGGCCCTACCTTGAGCAGACCCAGGCTATCGACGCGGGCGATCGAGCCGCCGCCGGCGCCGATTTCGATCAGGTCCACCACCGGGACCTTCACAGGCAGCCCGCTGCCCTTCTTAAAACGGTACTTGCGATCGACTTCGAACTCGGTCGAGGTCAGCGGCTGGCCATCCTCGATGACGCACAACTTGGCCGTCGTGCCACCCATATCGAACGCTAGCAGATCACGTACATTGGCCAGGTCACCGAAGTAGGCGCTGGCCAGCGCTCCGCCTGCAGGGCCTGACTCCAGCAGCCGCAACGGAAAACGGCTGGCCGTCTC
>DASYKL010000774.1:0-1890 GCA_035995405.1 Chloroflexota bacterium | reverse complement strand
GGTCGTCGAAGAGGAGCGCGAGTTGATTCTGGACGAATGGGCCGTCGGCTCGTACTACCGCGAGCTGGAGTTACCGGCGCCGGTCAACGGTCGTCTCGCGACGGCGACGTATGGCAATGGCGTGTTGGTCGTCGCGCTGCCAATCGCCAAAAAGGTCACCCCGGTCGTGTTCCAGCTGGAGCGGGTCGGTGTGGCGCGCGGCGAGCGTGTCGGGAGCGCCGGACACCCCGTTAAACGGGTCAAGGTCCATCAACATCAAGACAGCGGGCCGAGCCGGCGCGGCGCGCCCCAGCCCACGCCGAGCGCGGAGTCGCCGCCGTCTACGGCATAAACGCAGCCCGTCACGAAGCTGGCGGCAGTTGACGAGACAAACGCGATCACGCTGGCGACTTCGTTTGGTGTGGCGAACCGGCCGAGCGGATTCAGTCGCCCGAATTGCTCCTCGCTCCACTGCTGATCGCTGCGAGTTCCCGACACGGGGCCCGGGGCGACTGCCACGACGCGAATATGGTCGGCCGCCAGGTCGATTGCGAGCGTCCGGCTGAGGTGTTCCAGCGCCGCTTTGAACGCGCCATAAGCGATGGTATCGGGGTCGCTCACTCGCGCCAGCGTGGATGACAGATTGACAATCACGCGGTCTCCGGCGGTGGCTCGCAGTAGCGGCAACAGCTTTCGGGTAACCAGCCAGACGCTGGTCAGATTGAGCTCGAAGCCGGTCCGCCAGTCATCGAGAGTCAGAGCTTCGAAACGGCCGGTGCATGGCGAGCCAACCAGGTTGATCAGGACGTGGAGCCCGCCCAGCGCGACGGCGGTGTGGAGCAGAGTCTCGACGTCGGCGGCGCGTGTCGCATCGCCGGCAAGCGGTGTCAGATGGTCCGACTGTACAAACGGCGATGGGTCCACGTCGAAGGCGATCACCCGGTCCCCGCGGGCCAGCAGGGCATTGACTGTCGCGCGGCCGATCCCGCCGGCCGCGCCAGTCACAACGGAGATGCGGTCAGGTGCGTCTGCCGATCGGCTAGCGGTGCCGCTCACCAGTTCGGGATTCTGCCACACGCTGCGTCGTCAGCATGCGGACGATCACGGCCGCCGCGACGATGTGCATCAGCACCAGGATGGCGGTCTGTTCTGGCGTCGAGCCGTCGACGGTCGGAATGTAGGTGAAGTCGGGGATCAGCGTCACCACGAAAACAATGGCGGAGATGACCGTGAAGATCAGCGCGGCGCGCCTGCCGGTCAGGCGGAGCAGCGCCGCATACACCCCGACGGCACCGACGGCCGCCACCACGGTGAAGAAGATCGCGCCGTAGACGTCTGCCAGCACAATGAAGTCAGGGTCGTATGCGACGATGGTGCTGCCGAGGTAGTAGACCAGCGAGTTCGCCACGGTAGCGGCGATGACCGTAGCGAGCCCAACCAGGCTGAAGCGCCGCGCGCTGAACGCACGTGACGCCGGTGCGGAGGCGGATGAGGCGGTGGTCGACTGGGTTGATGCGGGCAGGGTTGAGACAGTAGCTGACATGGCAGGTCTCCTTGTGACCATCGAAATGGGTGACGAGCGAAATGGAGCCAGGTCGCGCAACGCTTTGGGCGTTGGTTTGATCCTGGCTCTACTTACACGTCGAACAGGGAGGCCATGAATCGACACGGTCGACCCATGAGTTTCGAGAGTTCCTAAAACTCTGTACCGCTCAGTCGTACATGTCGTGGCCGGCCGTGGCCATTGTCGGGGAAGCACCGTCTGGCGCATCCGAAACGAGCGCTTCGGTGCTCAGGATCATGCCCGCGACGCTGGCGGCATTTTCGAGCGCGCTGCGCGTGACCTTGGCCGGATCGATGATGCCGGCTTGCAGTAAGTCGACGTATTGCTCAGCGAGGACATCGAAGCCC
>DASYKL010000773.1:0-3475 GCA_035995405.1 Chloroflexota bacterium | reverse complement strand
GCCCACCTGACGCAGCCAGGTATCGCTGTCGCCCAGGCCACCCATAGTGGCAGGCAAGGCCAGCTCGCCAATGATCATCTGGCGCACCAGCGCCTTGTGCGCATCGCTCAACTCGTCGGCGGTCGAGCTGAATAGTTGAATGTGGCGAATGCGGCCGCACACCACGCCAGCCGCCGCGTGGTGCTGGCGGACGGCGAGCTCGTCGGGCGCAGCCAGCACGTAAAAGACTCGTCCATCGTCGCCGCAATAGAGATCCAGCGGACGCACGCCAAATTCATCGCGCGTGCCGCCAACGGCCTTCCGCAAGAAGTCGCGCATGCTCTCCAGCGGGACGTCGGAGCTGAGGTGAGCGTCGAGAAAAATGGCCATGCTGCTGCACTTTCACCCTAACCGGCGCATCGCTGATCTGGCATCCGTCAAACTACGCAATTGCGCCGGATCGGGGTTTGCACCGACGATTCGACTAGTCTGTACGTGAGTGGTAGCGGTGCTGCTGGCGCTCGCGGCCGCGGTGTCGTGGGGCGTGTCGGACTTTTTGGGCGGACTGAACAGTCGCCACGTCGCGCTGGCCGCCGTGCTGCTGATCACTCAAGTTGTCGGACTGCTCGTGCTACTGCCGTTGGCAGTCGTGCATGGCGGACCGTCGCTCGAGCCGATGCACGTCGCATTCGCCGTTGGCGGCAGTCTGATGGGCTTGCTCGGGATCGCCGCGCTGTACCGAGCTATGGCCATTGGCTCGCTCAGCATCGTTGCCCCTATCTCGGCCACAGGCGCCGCGCTGCCAGTCGTGCTGGGGCTGCTGCGCGGCGAGCAAGCGACCTGGCTGCAGACCGTCGGTATCGTCCTGGTGCTCGTCGGGATCGTCCTCGCGTCGCGTGCCAGCAGCGATCTCAGTGAGCCAGAGTCGGGCCGTCGGCTGAACGTCGGACCGGGCGTGGGGCTGGCTGTCCTGGCGGCGCTGGGCTTCGGCGGCTTTTTCGTCTTGCTTCACGAAGCTAGCGCCCGCGATGTGCTGTGGGCGGGTGTGATCCAACGCCTGACCGGCGTCATCACCATGTCACTGTTGGTAGTGCTGTGGCTGCGGCCGGACCTGCGGCCGGCGCGGACTCGCGCGCTCACGCTGCTCATCTCAGGCACGCTTGACACGGGCGCCAATGTGCTCTACGCAGCCGCCAGCGTGAGCGGTTTGGTCAGCCTGGCAGCGGTCCTGGCGTCGCTCTATCCGGTCGTCACCGTCCTGCTGGCTCGCTCGGTGCTACGGGAGCGGATGTCGGTCAGTCAGGGCTGCGGTGTGGTGTGCGCGCTGGGTGGCGTCGCCTGCATCGCGCTGCAATAAAGGTTCAGCCGATGCAGCCGGCAGGCGATGCGGGGCTCGTACGTATCGAGAGACGGGAAGCGCGTATTTCGCAAGGTGTCGACGACCTGGAGCGCTGGCTGCATGACTTCGCCCGCGCTGGCCTGGCCGAAGCGGGCGCGCGACCGTGGTCCAACTTCGAACAGATGTCGGCGCGGCTGGTCGACGCACAGGCACCGGGTCTGGCGCGGCTCGTCCGTGAGCTGGGTGGTCTGCCGTATATCGCCACGAATTGGCCCGAGCGCATGCTGATCGACCTCGGCCAACTGGCGCTGTTACTCGACGCCTGGCGCGGACGCCGCACGTTGCCCGCCGACCTCCGTGCAGACGTTCGGTCGCTGGTCGGCATCAACGAGCCGCGCGACGCGGTTCTGGCCAGCGCAGCCGTCTCTGACACCTGGACTGTGCTCGGTCGCCGCGTGCTCGTGGGCGAGCGCTTCGTTGTCCAACGCACCTGGCTGTGGGGCGCCGTTACCCGTCGCTGGGCATTGCTGCTGGAATTTGCCATCGCTGGTCAGCAGCTCGAGCGGCGCTACGTGCCCGGCCGCGCCTTCAGTGGCGAGCTCCATTTTTATAGTGGCGCGGTGCCGCTGCGCGCGCTTATGGCCGAACCACTCCAGGCCAGCGAAGAAACCGTCGCCTCGCTGCCCGTACAGCCGATTGGCGGCATGCTGACCACCTATGCCGAGCGGCTTGGCCGCAACCCGTGGCTGGAGCGTATGCCGGCTGGACTCGACCAGGTCATTCCGCAACGCGGTCGTGACGAAGCCTGGTGGCTCGGCGATAGAAACGCTGGCGGCGCCCGTCTGCCGTGCAGCGGTCCGCTCGGCTGGCACCTGGCAGCGCTGTCGGGCGGCCACCCGATCGACGTGTTCGGCGAGTGGGACGGTTTTTCGTTCTGGCCACTGCTGGTCCACGCCGGCGCCGACCAGCGGCTGGTGCCGCTGCGAGCGCCCGAGGCGCCGTGACCGGTTTTGCCGACCTGCTCGATGCGGCCCTGGCCGGCACCGTGCGCCAGGACCCGCCAGCCGCGCTGCCGGTACTGGGCCAAGAGTCAAAGGAAAGCCGCTTGTTGCGCGGCGCCAGCTTCGCCGGCTTGCGGCACCTCGCTGGACGACCTTTTACCTCGCCGCCCGACGCCATACACGTCGAACCGGCGCCACCTGAAACGCTCGATCAGGTCCCTGAAGCAGCCGGGAAACGCCTGGCCAACATCCTGGACCGACGACCGGGGCTGCTGCCCGAGTACCTGTCGCTAGTCGCCGACCACAATCTAAGGCTGCCCCACGAGCTCTTGCCCGACCTGCTGGACTATGCCGCGGCGCGCCTCGCCGCGCACGACGATCTGAGCGACCTGCTCGCGGCAACGGGTGGGCTACGCGTGGCGTGGCTGGCCGCGCAGCGTCCGACCTGGAGCTTCGCCGCCCCGTTCGATGCCGACCGGCAGTTTGAACGCGGTCAGCTCGACGGTCGCGTGCGGGCGCTGCGGGCGATTCGTCGCCGCGATCCCGAGCGGGGTCGCACGCTCCTCGAACAAACGTGGTCAGGCGAGAACAGCGAGGCGCGCCGACGTCTCCTGGGCAGCCTGGCGGTGCACCTGTCGGTGGCGGATGAGCCGCTGCTCGAACGGGCGGTGCGCGGCCGCGACCAGGGGCGCCCCGCCGCGCTGGCGCTGCTGCCTCGACTGCCCGCCTCAAACTTCGGCCGCCGCTGGGCTGAGCGGGCGCAGCGCCTGCTCGCGCTCAAAGACGGCGTGCTCGAGGTAGCTGAGCCTGACGCGCCGCCCGACGACTGGCTCGCCGATGGTCTATCCCCGAGGTCACCGAAAAACACGGGCGAAACCGCCTGGCTGTTGCAACAGGTCCTCGCGTTGACCCCGCCGTCGACCTGGTCACTCGAGCTGCTGCCAGCCATCCAACACAGCCATTGGGCCCAGCCGCTAGTGGCGGGCCTGACCGATGCGGCCATAGCCTACGCCGACGCGCCGTGGATCGAAGCGCTCCTGCAGGCCTGGGCCAGCTCGCCTGACGTCACCGCGCGAGCTCCTGCCCATGTGGCGCGCCTCTTTCAACAACTCGAGCCGGACCGCGCGGAAGCCTTTTTCGCGCGGCTGCTCGACGT
>DASYKL010000772.1:0-5484 GCA_035995405.1 Chloroflexota bacterium | reverse complement strand
GTCGATGAAGGCGGGCTGAACCGTGTCTATCTCGAGCAGCCGTCGTTCGGGCGACGCATGACCGTGCTGTGGAACGGCGGACCACAACCGCGGACGGCTACGATCGCGGCGCTGGGTACGAGCGCCCAGGCGATGGATGGCTTCGGCGTGGTGCGGCCCCTTGAGGTAGCCGACGACGGTCACATCCGAGTCACGCTTGCGCCAGCCACAGCGAACACGATTCCGCACTTCCCGGAGGCGTATTTCATCGGTGGCGAACCACTGCTGGTGCTCGAATCGCTGCCTGCTGACTATGCGCCATTCGCGCCGACGTACACGAATCTGCCGCTACGAGGTCAGTCGTAAGCGGAACAGGGTGCTAAGATTCGCCAAACTTTCGCTGTTACGTTGATCACTGGCGCACATGGTTCTGTCATTTTCATCCCGCGCGCGCTCTCGCCAGGTGATCGGCACAGTCGCACTGGCGGCAACACTCGCCACGAGCGCTTGTTTGCCTACGCTGCCAACAGCGGCTCCATCGACGTCTGCGCCGACCAATCAGGCGAGTCGCTCGAACACGATTCGGATCGGCAAATCGATCCGCGGTGATCTCAATGGTTTGTTGGCGTTTGCTGCCCCGGTGCAGGCCAAGGGTGAAATCTCGGTGGTCCCGCGAGTCATTGCCCGGGTCGACCAGCTCAACGTGGATATCGGCTCGCGAGTGCGGCCCGGCGATGTCCTGGCCGAGCTCGACCGCTCGGGGCTCGAGCAGCAGGTCCTGGCGGCGCAAGCCGCACAAGCCAGCGCCGAAGCGCGGCTGGCAGCGCTGAAGGCCGGACCAAAACCCGAGCTGCTGGCCCAGGCACAAGCCAATCAGCGCGCGGCCCAGGCGCGCGTCACGGCGCTCGAGTCGGCGCGCTCAAACAGCGACATCACGACACTCGATGCCCGCGTACGCGACGCTCGCGCGTCACTCGATCAGGCCCAAGCGGCGCTGACGCCTGACGCGACAGTCGTCGCGGCCGCTGATGCGGCGGCCGCCGCGGCCCGCACCAAGCTGACCCAATTGCAGGCCGATCCGACCAAAGCGAACGACAAGCCGACGATGGATGCCGCCCGAGCGGACGTCAGTCGCCTGGAGGCAGCAGCGACAGCGGCGCGAACGCCCGCCGGCTCACAGGTCGCGGTCGAGAGCGCGCGTCGCGATCTCCAGGATGCCCAGCAGGCACAACTCATGGTGCGCCTGTCGACCACCGCATTCGACCTGGACCAGGCGCGGGCGCTGCTCGAAGTGGCCAATGCGCAGGTCAATCTCGCCAATGCCCCCTCGTCGACGGCCGAGCTCAACGCGGCGGAGACGATTGTCGAGGAAGCATTTGCCCAAGCAGAGCTGGCCCGCTCACGGCTGCGTGACGCGACGATTACTGCACCCATCAGCGGCATCGTGACCGAGATCAAGGCGCGGGTTGGCGCAAGCGTTGGGCCGTCGGCGCCGCTGCTGACGTTGATCCCACCGGACATGCAAGTGGTCGTCCAGGCTGACGAAAGCCAGCTGTCCCAGATCCAGGCCGGTCAGGCCGTCAACCTCAGTGTCGAGAGTTTCCCAAAGGAAGCGTTCACAGGCACAGTCAAGGCCGTCGCACCGGTGCTCGATCCGCGGACCCGCAGCCTGGCTGTCCAGATCGACGTGCCCGATCCACAGGGCAAGCTCAAGCCAGGCATGTTCGCTCAATTGTCGATTCAAGTCGGCCAACGGGCTGGCGCGTTGATGGTGCCCAAGGACGCCGTACTGCGGGTAGGCTCGGTCGATCCAACGGCCCCGGTCCAATCGGTGGTCTACACAGTTACCGAAAGCCGCGTGCACAAACAGATCGTCAATGTCGGCGCGAGCGATGGCAAGAACATCGAAATCGTGCAGGGTTTGTCAGAAGGGATCGACCTGGTGCTGAACCCGCGACCCGACTTTCTGGAAGGCGAGCTGATCTCAGCTCCGTAGGACAAAGTTGTGGCCTCGCAACGTCTGGAACCCGGCGCGTCAACAACGTCTCAACGAGTTGTTCGTACGCTGAGGGACATCTACCGGTCAACGGAGATCGGCTCACCACCCATGGCTCGACCAATCACCTGGAACGGAACGACTGACGAAGCGTTGGCGCTGTTGCATGCACTCAAGACGCATTGCGAGTGCCGCGTCGACACGGGACGGACGGTCTCTCCCTGCGCGAGCCACCACATGCTGGTTCGGGACCAGCGCGCGGTCGACGGCTTGTTGTTCATGCGCCGCATGGCCGCTCGCTTGCTGGCCGAAGAGTTCGACGTCGCGCTGCCGAGCGCGGCGATCGCTAGCTAATCGCCGATCAGGCGATCCCCGGGCAAGCCGGGCCGTTGGCGAAAACGCAGTACACGCACCAGGTGTACCGGCGATGAGCCGAACATGCCCAGGCATGACCCAAACGGTTAGCGCACGCGCCCTTTACTGAACGAACGATCGGCTGCTACAGCCGGGCCGAGGCGAGGATGGCGTTGGCGGGGACTGCGACGTGGCCGTTGCGGCGCAGGGCACGAGTACCCTGGATCCGCTCGAACTCAGCAAGCGACTGCGCGACAACCTGGTCCATGTTGTAGTACTTGTAGGTCGCCAGGCGGCCCACGAAGTGGACATCTGGCGTGGCATCCGCCAGGGCCTTGTACTGCTTGTACGTCTCGCCCGTCACGGGATTCAGGACCGGGTAGTACGGATCGCCTTCACCCTTGGGGAACTCGTAGACCAACGTGCTCTTGGCGTGCTCCTGACCAGTCAAGTACTTGAACTCGGTCACGCGGGTATACGCGTAGTCGTTAGGGAAGTTGATCACGGCCGCCGGCTGGTGCTGGACGCTCGGTAATGTTTCGAACTTGAAGTCCAGCGAGCGGTACGGCAGCTTGCCAAAGCGATTGTCGAAGAACTCGTCGATCGGCCCGGTGTAGACCATCTGCTTGAACGGGATGAAATCGCGGACCTCGCGGTAGTCCGTGTTCAGCATGATCTTGATGTTGGGGTGATCCAGCATCTGCTCGAACATACGCGTGTACCCGTGCAGCGGCATGGCTTGATAGCGGTCGGTGAAGTAGCGATCGTCACGGTTGGTCCGCACCGGGACACGTGAAGTGACGGCGGCATCCAACTCTGACGGGTCGAGGCCCCATTGCTTGCGCGTGTAATTCCTGAAGAACTTCTCGTACAACTCGCGGCCGATGCGACTCACCACCACGTCTTCGGAAGTCCGGATGACCTCGCGCGGTTCGGCGACGGACTGGAAAAACTCTTCCAAATTCAAGGACGTGTAGCTGGTGCCATACAGCTTGTTGATGGTGTCGAGATTGATCGGCATCGGGACCAGTTGGCCGTCGACGCTGGCGAGCACGCGATGCTGATATGGCCGCCACGACGTGAAGTGCGAGAGGTACGCGAAGACGTCGCTGGAGTTAGTGTGAAAGATGTGCGGCCCGTATTTGTGAATGAGCACGCCTGATTCGTCGTAGCAGTCGTAGGCATTGCCGGCGATGTGGTTACGCTTTTCGACCAGCAGCACCTTTTTGTCGGCCTGGCTAGCCAAACGTTCGGCGAGGACGCTGCCAGCGAAACCGGCGCCGACGATCAGGTAGTCGAACATGTCAGGGGTAGTGTGGCGGGGCGCCGTCTGGCGCGTGTTCGGCGCAGGTTGAGACGCGGTTGAGGAGGCGCTCATCACGGCCGAGCAATCAGCGACAGCAGCGCCATGCGGACATACAGTCCGTTGCTCGCCTGTTTCAACCAGATCACCCGTGGATCACTATCAACTTCTGGCGGCAGCTCCGACCCACGCGGCAGCGGGTGCAACACCCGCGCGGTTTGCGGCAGCATGGCCATGACTTCCGAGCTCACGCTGTACCAGCCGGCATCGCTCTCGAAGCGCTTAGCATGCTCCAGGCGTGACGTATGCGCGCGCGTGACGTACACCACGTCGACGTCGGACGCGACGGAGCGCAAATCTCGCACTTCGTTAACCTGTGCACCGCTCGCCACCAGGTGGTCGCGCACTTCGTCGCGCATGCGCAGTAGCTGTGGACTGACCAGCGAGATCTTCAAGTCGCTGAACTGGGCCAGGAGATAAGCGAGCGAGTTCGTCGAGCGCTCATACGACAGATCGCCGACCAATGCGATACGCAGTCCGTCCAGCCTGCCGAACTCGCGCCACAAGGTGTATGCGTCGAGCAGCGCCTGCGTGGGATGCTGGCCGGGGCCATCACCAGCGTTGATGACGGGGATGTCGGACACCGCCGCCGCGCGGCTGGCGCCGCCTTCCTCGTGATAGCGCAGCAGGATGAAGTCGTAGGGATACTGGTTCAACACTCGGATGCGGTCCTCGAGCCGCTCTTCGTCGGGTGTGTGCTCGTGGCTATCGATGCCGGCGACCGTGGCGCCAAGCAACGAGGCAGCTGCTTCGAAGGACACGCGCGTCCGAGTACTCGTCTCGTAAAAAAGATAGAAGAGTCGCTTCTCGCGGAGTGGCTTGGGCAATTGGTCCGCGGGCGTTTGTTGCAGCCGCAAGGTGTGCGGGAACAGCACGGTCTCCAGCCAGTCGCGGCTGAACTGGCGGGCGTCCAGAATGTGTCGCAAGGATGGGCCAGCGCTCCGTCGATTCGGAACAGACACTACACTACGCGGGCGAGCTATCGCGAGCGTGGCCACAGGCTTCGGGACGCCAAAAAGGCCCGCCGCAGCACCGCGACGAGCCTTCGAGTTGGCCTGGTCAGCCTGATTAGCGAACCGTAAAGGTAGTCGCGTTGTTGTTGAAGCTGTTCAAGCTGCTCCAGCCAGTCCCGAACGAACCGACCATGACCGTATAGGTTCCTGGCGCCAGGGTCGTTGGCGGCGTCCAACTGAAGCCGAACGTGCGCGCAGTGTTGGCGGTGAAAGACTGGTTATCCCAGGTCTTCTGATAGACCTTGTTCCAGTTGGCGTCGTAGATTTCGACGTCCACCAGGGCCTGCGCAACGCCATTCGTGGTCACCTTCGATTTGATCTGAACAGCAGTCCCACGCGTGACTATTGTCGGTGCGGCACTTGCGGCGGTCGTCCAGGTTGGCTGGCCAATCGGCACCGGTGTCGGCGGAACTGGCGTCGGTGGAACCCGGGTCGGAGTCGGTGGAACCGGGGTCGGTGTAGGTGGGACAGGCGTCGGCGTCGGAGCACTACCAGCACGCGGGCCGAGGTCATTCTTCCCGATCGAGAAGCCTGTCGCCGCTGCAACGTCCGTACCGATTCGATCGTTCGTGTGCTCCGGGCTCAGGCTCCAGTTCCATCCGCCGGCATACCCTGTGGTGTACAGAGCCTGCCAGCGGGTGGCCGCATCTGGCGTGTAACCACTGTCGGCTGGGAACTCACCGATAATGACTGCCTTACCATCAGGACTGGCACTGCTCGCCGAAGTGACGAAGGGATCGTTGGAGCCGGTGCCCATATTATCGTAGTAGTGAGGCGAA
>DASYKL010000771.1:0-3987 GCA_035995405.1 Chloroflexota bacterium | reverse complement strand
TCGATCTTGCTGCCAGCCGGCACGCTGCTGGTCACCGCGGCGCTCGGTGCCTACGATGACCGGCTGTCGCTGGTAGGCAGCCGCGGCGGCGGGCTACGGGCACGCAGCAAGTTTCTCCTCCTGGGCGGCGCGGCCCTGCTGGCAGCCATTGCGCTGTGGCACCCGGCTTTGCTCGGCATCGACTATGTTTTTTTGCCTGGCTCGAGTGAGCGCCTCGAGGTCGGCTGGCTGGTCGTCCCCTTGGCCTGGCTGGCGATCGTCGCCGCGGCCCACGCAGTGAATCTGACCGATGGCCTCGATGGTCTGGCCGGCCACACCGCCGCGGTGGCGTTCGCCGCATACGGCACGATCGCTTTCTTACAAGGTCAGATCTACCTGGTCACGTTCTGCTTCACGGTGGCCGGGGCGCTGCTGGCCTTTCTGTGGTTCAACGCGTACCCGGCCCAGGTGATCATGGGCGACACGGGCGCGCTGGCCCTGGGAGCCACCCTCGCGGTCGTGGCGCTGATGCTCGGGCAGGTCCTGCTGCTGCCGATCATCGGCTTTGTATTTGTAGCGGTCGCGGCATCGGTGATTCTGCAGGTGGGCTATTTCAAAATGAGCGTGGGCAAGCGCTTGTTTCGTCGAGCGCCGCTGCATCGCCACTTTGAGCTGATGGGCTGGAGCCAGATGCAGGTAGCGCAACGGTTCTGGCTGATCAGCATGGTGACCGGGTTACTGGGCGTCGCGCTGGCGCTCCGCTAGCCGTCAGCGCAGCGCCCCCGGTAGCGGCGGACTCACGCTCGGCTGCGATTGGTGCACACGGTGATGCCTGAGCGGCGAACGGTCGCCGATCCATTGCGCTGGTGGTGTTGCCCAGTGGCGGGCCAGCGCATTGACACCGCCAGCGTAGTCAAATCGCAAGCGGCTGAAATGCGCCCATGACAGGTCTGCATCTTTCAGCTTGAAGCCGGCGCGGGCCAATCGCTGCCGTGCTTCTTCGAACTCCTGACGCTCGACCCCAACCTCCGGTTCAGCCGAGAGGCGGAAGTTCTGCACCAGGTCTTCGATGCAGTGTCCGACTACGGCACGGCACAGCTTGGCCCAGCCGGTTGGGCCATTGTCGATCGTGGTGAGCACGAGCGTGGCGGCGTCCATGACTGCGCCAAGCGAGCTGATCCACGAGTCGTTGTCGTGGCTCGAGCGGAAGTACGCCAGAGCAGGGTACGCCAGATGGCTGTCCAGGACTTCCGCCGCCCAGGCTTGCCAGTCACGAAAGACGAGCGGCAAATCGTCGAGAATGCCAGCCAGAGCATAGGTTTCGAGCAGCGTCACACCCGAAGGCGGTGCGCCCGCTCCCGCCTCGAGCACCACGATCATCACTTCCCGTCGTTGAAATGAGCCGTACAGGGTGAAGAGCAAGGTGATGACAACCGCGAAGATGCCGAGGCCGGTCGCGGCGGCGACGAGGGTGACGAGTCGGGCCGGGCCACCCAGCGCGACGAAGTCGCCGAAGCCCAGGGTCAACAACGCCGTGCCGGCGAAATACATCGATGATCCCAGGTTTTCAGGCTGCGGCCGAATCTCAGCCCGAAATGCGTCGAGCAACAACCCGAATCCGACAACGAGGCCAGCCACCCAGGCGACGAGCAACACGAGCACCACGAGGGCGCCGTAGCTCCCCAAGAAGCCCTCGCGACGTTCAGCCGACGACACGCGCAGGCCGCACCATCGCCACCAGCTCCACAAGCCCGGCACCACGTAGCCGCTGATTCTGAGCTGCCGTCCGAGGCTCGGTGCGCGCCGCGGCACGACCACCGTCAGGAAGACGTCGAAGAGCACAACGAAGACAACCAGGAACCCGCCAATTCCTTCCACAACGAGCGGTACGAGCAGCGGCATGTCAGCGAGGCGTAGTGTAGAAGGTGACGCTCAAACTTGACCGGTGGCCCACGGCCTGTCAGCTTGGAGAGGTGGAGCGTGCCATGGACGACGGTCTGGTGACGGTGCCGAGTAGCCATACAGTCGCGGCCACAGTCGACCGCCTGGAAGCGGCAATCATCGGCAAGGGTATGACGGTGTTCGCGCGTATCGACCATGCGAAAGCCGCCGCGGAAGCTGGCTTGACGTTGCGGCCCACTGAGCTGTTGGTCTTCGGAAGTCCCGTCGCCGGAACGCCGCTGATGCAGCAGCGCCAGATGGTCGGCATCGACCTGCCGCTGAAGGCACTAGCCTGGGAGGACCGAGATGGGAGGGTGTGGCTGACGTACAACGACGTGGCCTGGATCGCGCGGCGCCACGGGATAGAGCCAGCGGGCCATCCCGAGCTTGCCCGCATGGCGGCCGTGGTCGCGGACGTCACCAGTCAGGCGGTGGCGGGTAATCCGACGGCGTCGTGCTGAAAGTTGCGTGCAAGGTGAACGAGGAGCGCTACAACCAGCGGGATCTCGATGGCTTTCGACAGGTAGCCCAAACCCATCGGATTCGGCATGCCCAAATCTACCCAGGCCAGAAGCGCGACGACGACGTACACGATGAACGCCACGTCAATCCACCGCTGCCACGCTCTGAACCGACGCAGCGCCAGCCAGAACAGCACGGCCAACACGACGTAGCCGACGAAATTGAGGACGAACATCTGGTTCAGCGGCAGAGGCAGCGGAACGGGTGGTGGTGGCGGAAAGCCACCTGGCGGCGGACCTTGCGGGGCGCCAGGTGGAGGACCCAGGCGTCCGATGAAGTTGCCTCTGAACAGGATGGCGTCGAGGCTCAAGTGGACGACACCGTCGGCGAGGGCGAGCAGCGTAATGACGAACGGCAGGACTCGGCCCACTACCGATTCCGATTTCATATCCCTCACGGTATGGAGCGCGGCCTCCGGTTGGCGGATGGTCACCTGCGCTGACGGCCAGTTTGGCACGCGTGCGGCAGGTGCTGTGGAGCGCAATCATCGCTGGGGTCCATCGAGCAGGTCAAGTCGCAATGTCCAGCTATACACTGTGCAGGTGTATTCGACACGCATCTCGCATCGGATTCGCGCCCCGCGTTCGGCTGTGTATCACGCCCTTATCGATGCGGACGCGATCGCGAAATGGCGGGTGCCGTCCGGTATGAGCAGCGTCGTGCATGAGTTCGACGCCCGCGAAGGTGGTTCGTTCCGCGTCTCACTCACCTACGATGCACCGACCGGAACCGGCAAGTCCGCGGCCCACACAGACACCTACCATGGCCATTTCGTCGCGCTGGTGCCGAACGAAAGAGTCGTCGAACTGCTCGAATTCGAAACAGCGGACCCCGCCTTCCGCGGCCAGATGACAATGACCACCACGCTTACTGAAGTCAACCGTGGGACGGATGTCCTTATCGTCCACGAAGGCATTCCCGACAGCGTGCCAGCCGCCGACAGCGAGACTGGCACACGGATGGCGCTCGCCAACCTCGCCAGGTTTGTTGAGGGGAATCAGTCCACCGTCCTCCCGCCGCTGGGCGCTCCGCAATGAGCGGGACAACAACGTGCGTGACGGCGGCGTATGCGAGGGCCAGCCATATCTTTGCGCGAAACTAGCGGTCGCGGTCGCTGACGTGGGCGGCGGTCGAGCGGTAGCGATGCTCCGGTCGTCCGGCGGATCCGTAGCGTAGCTCTAATGCGGCCTGGCCGCGGCTCTCCAGGAATTCAAGATACCGACGCGCCGTTCCACGGCTCAGTCCCGTCGCCGCGGCGACGTCCAGTGCGCTGACCGTTCCAGCTTGCTCGTGCAGGGTCCTCATCACCAGCTCGAGCGTCGGCCGATTGAGGTTCTTAGGCAGGTGCTGATCTGTCACGACGCCCATCGCCGCGTACAAGCGGTCGACATCCTCCTGTTCGACTTCGTCCACCGACGAGCGCCGATTAAGGAACCGCTGATAACTCTGGAGCGTCTCTTTGAAACGGTCGAAGTTGAACGGCTTGATAATGTAGCGGACAGCGCCGCCAGCCATCGCACTCCGCAGCGAGGTGGCGTCCTTAGC
>DASYKL010000770.1:0-5079 GCA_035995405.1 Chloroflexota bacterium | reverse complement strand
CGTCGGGGATGCCATCGTGGCCGTGCTGGCCGAATCGCGCGCCGTAGCCAATGACGCCATCGACGTGCTCGAGATCGACTACGAGCCGCTGCCGGCGGTGTCCAATCCGGAACGGGCGCTCGAGCCGGGCGCACCGCTGTTGTACGAGCAGTTCGGCACCAACCTGGCGCACCGCCTGGTCAAACGCGGCGGCGACGTCGAAGCCGCGTTCGCGCGGCCGGACGTTCGGGTGGTGAAGGGGCGTTTCGTGAGTCCGCGGGTGATGCCGATGCCCATGGAGCCGCGCGGTGCGGCGGCTCGCTACGACCCCGGCACGGGCGAGCTCACCTTCTGGGCCAGCACCCAATTCCCGCACACTGTCAAAACCAAGCTTGCTGACATCCTGGGCCTGTCCGAAAACAACGTCCGCGTCATTGCTCCTGACGTCGGCGGCGGCTTCGGCGCGAAGATCGAGTTCTCCAGCGAGGACGTCCTGACCGCCTATCTGGCCATCCAGCTCCGTCGGCCCGTCCGCTGGATGGAGCAGCGGCGCGAAAACTTTCTCAACATGGTCCACGGCCGCGGCCAGATCGACTACGTCGAGGCGGCCGTGACCACAGAGGGCCAGATCGTCGGTCTGAAAGTGCGCGCCATCGCCGACCTGGGCGGCAAATACAACTTCACTACACCAGGCATCGCTGCGCTGACGCCCGTCGTGTTGCCCGGCCCGTACGCCACCGCCAATATCGACTTCGTCCTGAACGGCGTCTTTACCAACAAGACGCCTGTCGGCGCGTACCGCGGCGCGGGTCGACCTGAAGCGACGTACTTGATGGAGCGTCTCGTTGACGTCGTGGCGAGCGAGCTCAAGCTCGACCCGGCTGACGTCCGTCGGCGCAACTTCATCGCCACGGATCGCTTCCCCTACGACACGCCGCTGGGCACCTCGTACGACACGGGCGACTACGCGCCGGCGCTCAACAAATTGCTGGCTATGGCCGGCTATGCCGAGTTGCGTCGCCAGCAAACGGCCGCGCGCAACGACATGACCAAACCGCTCATGGGCATCGGCATCTCGGCGTATCTCGAAATCTGCGCCTTTGGCCCATGGGAGAGTGCCACCGTACGCGTCGAGCGCACGGGCAAAGTCATCCTGTTGGCGGGCACCTCGCCGCATGGTCAGGGTCACGTCACGCCGTTTCGACAGATCGTGGCCGACCAGTTGGGCGTGCCGCTGGAGGACATTCGCGTTCTGTTCAACGACACCGCGATCGTGCCAACCGGCGTCGGCACGTTCGGCAGTCGGTCGGCGGCCGTCGGCGGCAGCGCAGTGCTCGGCGCCGCTGAGCGCGTGCGCGACAAGATGGTCCGCATCGCCGCGGAGGTCCTTGAAGCGTCTGCGTCGGACATCGAGATTTCGCAGGGCCGGATCGGCGTACGCGGCGTCCCCGATCGCTCAACGACGCTCAAAGCGATCGCCGGTCTGGCCTACGAGGGCAAAGTTCCCGACGGTGATGAGCCTGGCCTGGAAGCCAACAAGTTCTTCAAGCCGGAAGGCGAGACCTTCCCCTTCGGCATGCACCTGGCGGTGGTCGAAATCGACCGCGACACAGGGAAAGTGCGCCTGGTGCGCTTCCTGGCGGTCGATGATTGCGGCCGCGTGTTGAACCCGATGATGGTCGACGGCCAGCGCCACGGCGGTATCGCCCAGGGAGTGGGCCAGGCGCTCTTCGAGGAGGTCCAGTACGACCAGTCAGGTCAACTGATGACCAGCACCCTGGGCGACTACGCCCTGCCACGTGCGGGCGATCTGCCGTGGTTCGAGCTCGACATGACGACCACGCCCACGCCGCGCAACCCGCTAGGCGCCAAAGGCATCGGCGAAGCCGGCACGATCGGCTCGACCCCAGCGGTCGTCAACGCGGTAGTAGACGCGCTAGCCCCGTTCGGGATCAACCACCTGGACATGCCGACGCAGCCAGAAAAGGTCTGGCGGATCATTCACGGCCGGTGACCGCCGCGGGGTCGAACCCGACATAGTCAACATCTGACACAGACGCCAAACGGCGGGCTATGACACGCGCCGCTTCGGCGCTGTTGTCGACCAGCAGGAAGTCTCGGCCGGTTTCGGCAGCGGCGGCGCCTGTTGTGCCGCTGCCGGCAAAGAAGTCAGCCACCAGGCCCCCCGGCGGCGAGGACGCCTGGACAATTCGGCGCACAATGCCGAGCGGTTTCTGCGTCGGATACCCCGTTCGCTCTTTGCCGCCGGGCGGGACGATCGTGTGCCACCAGCTATCCGTCGGCCGCTTGCCCAGTGCGGCCTTCTCAGGTCCGACCAGTCCGGGCGCCATATACGGAATCCGATCCGGACCGTCCGGGTCAAAGTAGTACCGCTCGGCATCACGCACATACACGAGGATCGTGTCGTGCTTCGGCGGCCAGCGCCGCAACGTCCGGCCGCCATAGTCGTACGACCAGATCACCTCATTCAGAAAACAGGCCCGCCCAAAGATCGCATCGAGTAGCACTTTGCAGTAGTGGACCTCGCGGTAATCGAGATGCACGTAGAGCGTGCCCGTCGCCTTCAACACCCGCCGAAACTCGATCAGGCGCGGCTCGAGGAACAGCAGGTAATCGTCAAACACGTCGAGGTAACTCGAGGAGCCCAGGCGGATCGTGCGGTAGCGCTTGCCTTGAAAGCCGAGCCGATCGCCTTCGGCCTCGTCGCGTACCGCGCGCAGCGACGTGAGCGTTTGGAGGCGGCCAGTATTGAATGGTGGATCGACATAGATCAGATCAATGCTCTCGTCGGCAGTTTCGGCCAGCACCGCCAGGTTGTCAGCGAGAATGACCCGTCCGCTCACTACGGTCCTGGTGCGCCGGACAGGACCCAGGCGGCGATGAGGTCCCGTTCCGCCTGCGTCATGTTCGTCAGATTGGCGAACGGCATGTTCTTCGTAACCACGGCCTGCTGATAGATCTGCTGCGCTCGGCCCACGATCTGATCCGGGGTGTCGAACATCACCCCCTGCGGCGCGGAGGCAAAGCCGGGCTGCGACGGTTGGGCCGAATGACACGGCTGGCATCGCTGGGCGACGATCGGCTGAATCTGGCTGAAGCTGACACTGGCCTGAGCGGTTGTCACACTCCGCGGCGCAATGGCCACCGCCAGGGCGATGACTCCCAGACCAGCCGAAGCGGGAATCCACCACACCGCCCGACCCTGGTGGCGCAAGTTGAAGTAGTGGCGGAACCAGGCCGACAGGGCCATCAGCACCAGCAGCACCAGCCAGCCCTGGGGATGGCCATACGTGAAGGGAAAATGGTTGCTGATCATGGCGAACAGCACGGGCAGGGTCAGGTAGTTGTTGTGGACCGAGCGCTGCTTGCCTCGCAATCCGGGGGTCGGGTCGGGTTCGCGGCCAGCCTGTTTGGCCGCCACGAGCTCGCGCTGCCCGGGAATGATGACGAACGTGACGTTGGCCACCATCCAGGTGCCGATCATCGCCCCCAGCTGAATGTAGGCCGCCCGCGGGCTGAACAGGTGACTGACACCATACGCGGCGATGACGATCACCACGGCGATGGCCGCCGCGAGCAATCGATCGCGCCCCTCCAGGGCACGCGACAGCGCGTCGTAGATCAGCCAACCGACGATCAACAGCGCGACACTCCACCCGACCGCCAGGAGCGGCGGGATGTCCAGCACGCTCTTGTCGATCAGATACGTACTGGCATTGGCGTAGTACAGGATGACCAGCACACCGAAACCGCTCAGCCAGGTGGTGTAGGCCTCCCACTTGAACCAGTGCAGCGGACTCGGCAACGTCCTGGGCGCGACTTTGTACTTCTCGACCCGATAGAACCCGCCGCCGTGGATCTCCCATACTTCACCGGCGACCCCTTCGTCGTCAGCGCGCGAATCGCGCGGCGGCAGCAGGTGGTAGTCGAGGGCAATGTAATAAAACGACGTGCCGATCCAGGCGATCGCTGCGGTGACATGGAGCCAGCGAACGAGCAGGTGTGCCCAATCCAGTGCGTAAGCCAGCATCGGCTGGAGGAGCTACCAACGCCCCTGGTGGACGATGTCAGCGAGCGCCTTGCGTGACTGTGCCGGCCGCGTGCGCTGCTTGCGCGCCTCACTGTCGACGGCGCCAAGCGAAATAACGCTACGCAACAGCCGCTCCTCAGGCACGCCCAGAATCCGCTTGGCTTCCGCCGCGGACGGTCCGTTGAACCAGCCAATAGCCGACCCCAAGCCGTGCGCCGCGGCGGCGAGCATGATCCGTTCGCTCAACCGACCCTCGTCGTACGTATCGAAGTCGAGATGCTCGAGGTCGCCAGACATGACCAACGCAACGCCAGCACCAGCGGTGGCGAGATGCGCGGCGTGGCTGCCGTCGATGGTAGCCAGCGTCTGGAGTGTTGCTCGGTCGTCGATGACGATGAAGTCCCACGGCTGCAAGTTCCTGGCGCTACCCGTCCAGCGCGCGACGTCGAGGATGTCATCCAGCGCCTGTTGCGGCACGGGGTCGGGGCGAAGTTGCCGGATTTGCCGCAAGCTCCGCAGGAAGGCAATTTGATTCACGGCCCTTAGCGTACCGGGCCGTGGTCTGGCGCTTGCCTGTGCCGCGTCGTTATGAATACAGCACGTACTTCTCGCGTCCGGCGCGGAACGCCTGGAGCGCCGGCTGCCACGCGGCGATGACGTTTGTTGCTGGCGTTCCCGCTTCTAACGCGCGGCGAATCCGATCGGTGCCGGCCAGGGTGTCAAACGTGCTGGCGTTGAACTGGACTCGCCCTCGCGCCGCACGCCGAGCAGCCTCGATCAGCGCCACGCCAAGCGCCATCGGCTGCACGATCGCCCGATCGGTGATCTCGATGAGGACGCCTTGACACGGCTGGCCAGCGAACTTGGAGCTGTCTGGCGTTTTCTCCGCGGCGCTCAACGACACACCCGGGGGTGCAGCTGTGTTGAGCGCCTCTGCCCAAGCCGAGGCGTCGATCCATGGCGCACCGAGCCATTGGAACGGCCGATCGGTCCCTCGACCTTCGGACAGATTCGTGCCCTCGAGCAGCACCGTCCCCGGGTACAGCGTG
>DASYKL010000769.1:0-12220 GCA_035995405.1 Chloroflexota bacterium | reverse complement strand
AATGTGGTTTCACCGCACGTGATGTACATGCACTACGAAGGACACGGTGACGCGCTGCAGCTGGCGCAATTGCTCCACCAGGCGCTTGGGACGGCTTGACGGAGTCTGCGTGCGCCGGCGCACGCTCGCGTGCTCCAGATGATTCATCGCCGCCAGGGCTTCTAGGCTATCCGTGGCCCACTGGCAATCCTCGTCCATAACGAGGCCGAGCATGGCCGATCGTTCGCTTGCTTCACGCGACGGTTTCTGGGTAACGCGCTATTGTGCGGCTGCCTTTTGTCCAGTCACGTCGGCCACGGACCATTCTTTAACCCACGTGGTGATCTGGCCAAACGGCATCGGTTTGGCGATCAGATAGCCCTGCGCCTGGTCGCAACCCAGGGCCGCCAGCGTGCCGAGCACAAAGCTATCCTCGACCCCCTCGGCCACCACTTCCAGCCCCAGGTTGTGGGCCAGATCAATGATCGAGCGCACGATGGTTCGGCCACCGTTATTGGTGTCCATCTCACGAACAAACGATCTGTCGATTTTCAGCTGGTGGACCGGCAGGTGCCGGAGTAACGCCAGCGATGAATAGCCGGTTCCGAAGTCGTCGATCGCTATGCGAATCCCCATCTCACTGAGCTGCTTGAGAAGTTCGCCTGAGCGCTTCTGGTTGTGCATCAAGCTACTCTCTGTGAGTTCGATCTCGAGCTGATGTGGCGCAACGCCGAACCTGGCGAGTGTGCGCTCCACAAAATCTACCAGGTCGCCCTCGTCGAGATTGCGGGCCGAGATATTTATGGCCATCGGAATAGCTCGTCCGAGGTCACGCAACCTGCAGTAATCCGCCAAGGCCGCATCAAATACCCAGCGAGTGATAGGACGCATCAGCCCCGACTGCTCAGCCAGTGGGATAAAGCGGTCGGGTGGCACAAAACCGTGCTTGGGATGCTGCCAGCGAATCAATGCTTCGAGCCCGGCCACCCTGCCCGACCGAGAATCAATTTTGGGTTGGTAATACAGGCAGAACTCGCCACGTTCCAGTCCAAGCCGAATGTCGGAGAGCAAACTCAGCCGTTCAACGCTATGCAGGTCGTGTTCAGCCGCGTAAAACATCCAGCCAGCGCCGCTAGCTTTGGCCGCATACATCGCCACGTCTGCTCGCTGCAGCAGCGTATCTGCGTCATCACCATCGTCGGGACTCACCACCACGCCGATGCTTGCATCGGTTGGCACGACGAACCCGTCGAAAGCGAACGGCTCCTGCAGATGTTGCAGCAGTGCTTGAGCGAGGACCGCCGCGGTCTCGCGATCGGTATCCGGCACGATGAGCGCGAACTCATCGCCCCCCAGTCTGGCTACGGTGTCGACGCGCTCAGACATTTGGCTGAGGCGCTTGGCGACTTCTACCAAGACAGCGTCACCGACCGGGTGGCCGAGCGTGTCATTGACCTCTTTGAACCGGTCAAGGTCAAGGAGTAATAACGCTACGGGCTGCTCAACCTGCTTCGCCTTCTGAGCTGCTGCTTGCAAGCGCTGATGCAGCAGAATGCGATTGGGTAGCTGAGTCAGGCCGTCGTGCAGTGTTTGATGCACTAACGCAAGCTCGGCTGTCTTGCGCGCCGTAATGTCGAGCGTGGTACCGGCCAGCCGGACCGGTTCGCCAGCAGTGTTGCGAAATACCTTGCCCCAGAATGACAACCAGCGGGTTGTGCCACCTTCGCCAATTGTGCGCGCCTCGACCTCAAAATGCGTCCCACCCGGCGCCAACGCTTCCAGAATGGCACGCTGAACAGCACCTGCATCCTCAGGATGGAACAGTGCGAGGACGGTCGATGCTGACTGCCCCGGCCCAAGCACATCCGACTGGGCGTCCCCGCCAGTACGGCTGGACCAGAACACGGAATCGTGAACAACGTCCCAATCCCACACACCCATCTGCGCGCCCTCCAGCGCCAGGCGTAGCCGCTCCTCGCTTTGGCGCAAGGCGACCTCGGCTTCGTCGCGCGCGGTCATATCGCGGACGATCGCCTGGAACGCGCCTTCGGGCGAGAGCTCGGTCGAGACTTCGACCACTACCCAGGTGCCGTCCTTCCGTCGCAGTCTCCGCTCGCTGAGCACGGTCTGCCGTTCGGCAAGTTCGGCGATGCGATCCCTCGTCGCGGTGAGTTCGAGCACGTCTGGCACACGCAGCTGGAGCAGCTCATTTCGCGTGTATCCGAGAACGGCGCAGATCGCGGAGTTCGCCTCGACAAATTGCCCCGTCGGAGCGGCGATCAGCACGCCGACGGCTGCCTGTTCAAGCAGCCGTTGGTATCGGGTTTCGCTTGCCTCGAGTGAAGCTTCAAGCCTGTGCTGTGCGTGGCTCATATGACTTCGTTGTCGTTCGCCCCTCTATGCCTGTGTCTCATCGTGAGTGCCCCATCACCCGATCGGTCGGGCGACACGTGCCTAGTATCGGCAGACGCAAGGCCCAACTGATAGGTTCGGACATGACAATACCGGGTTCAGGCAACCTGGGCCGCACGGCGACTCCACAGAGAAGGCACACCTCGAGCCATGATCAGCACCTGAGCCTGCATGTGCGATGAATCGGCCGCTTTCGCGCCCACTTCGCACCACCACACGATGTCGCAAACGCTCGACCCGGCCTTAACGACAAAAGGCGCCAGCCGCTTGATGACGGCCGGCGCCCATGTATGCGGCTAGCGCATCTAGTCTGCGGTCGGGTTTGGAGCTGGGCGGTTGCGCACCGCTGGAAGTTCCGCCGCCAGCCGGAGCAGGCTCTGGGTGTCGACGCTTGCGTAGGAGGTGGCCCAGTTGTACTCCCCGGCAAGGGCATCGGCCGTGTACCACGGATAAGCCGGATCCCAGCCGGCGTTCATGGATACCTGCATGGCCTGGCTGCGATCGTCCCTATCGTCCTGGTCGTCGTTGTCGGACGGTCGGCACAGCCCTGGCTTATTCTGGGTGTCTCCCCGGTTGTTCACCCAGGAGTTCGCTGGTGTGATCGGGGTGCCAGAATCGTCGTGGCAATCATGGGTGACGTTGCCCTTCATGAAGTTCGATTGAATGATATTGCCGGTTGAAGTTGCGTTAGCGCGCAGCCCGTCCGTCGTGTCGGCGCCCGTCGTGCCGTTCGACCGCACGTGGTTGCCGCGGATGGTGTTGCTCGTGCCCATATCGAGCAGAATGCCACTGTCTTTATTATGCTCGAGGTCGTTATTGGAGATGGTGTTCGATTTGGAGCCCTCGTAGATCCCGACACCGGCAAACGTGTTCTGCACAGAGTCGTTGTCGTTGACGGTGTAGTTGTTCGTCATGTCGACAGTGATCCCATCGAAGCTGCTGCTGCGCACATCATTGTCGTACACGCTCGACGCAGCCGTGCCTCCAAAGGCGTAGATGCCAGTGTCATCTCTCGGAATCGTGTTGCGGCTGATGTCAACCGCGCCTGGACTGAAGAGAAGCACGCCCGTTGAGGTCACCGTCTGCGGCGTGTAGATGGCATTGGCGATGAAGTTGTACTGGACTCTGGCGGTCGCTCCACTACTTACCTGAACTCCATTCTGAGCGATGAGAATGGTGGGTCCGATACCGAGCACACGGTTGGCGATCACGTTGGCATTCGAGTCGATGTTCGAGACGGTCATCCCATTTTTCTGAAATCGCTCGATGACGTTGCCGAAGATGTTGGCGGAGCCGGTCGTCGCCTCAGCAGCGCGGCCGACCTGAATAGCAACGCCGTTCTGACAACCGCTGAGTGGCTCGTCACGAATATCGATGATGTGGTTGCCGTAGATGTTGGCGGATCCTGCCGTGTCCACCCGCACGCCGTTATCGATGGAGCCACAGGGTCCCGGGCCAGGGCCAGTAATGGTGAATGCCAGGATGGTGACGTTGTGGCTGCTGCTGACTCTGACGATGGCCTTGGCAGTGGGCGGCAGAAGGACCGCTGGCGCTTTGATGATGGCCTGCCACGCCGAGACTGATCGCAGCGTGATGTTGTCCTTGGCTGCCGATGAGATCGTCACCTGCTCTACGTACGTGCCTGGGCAGACGTTGATGCGATCGCCGGCATTGGCGAAATTGACCGCGTCCTGGATTCGGGTAAAGCCAGGATTGTCGCAGCTCGTACCAGGCGGGACTCCAGGCGGACGGTTGACGTTCACCCAGAGCGTCGTCGGGGCAGCGAGTGCCGGCGGACTCGCCGGCAGAAGAAGCACCAGACCCGTCAGCGCCATTCCCAGGCGCGCCGAAACGCCGAACCGCCGTTGCATTGAGCAACCCCCTTCCTGGACCACGCCGCGGCGCTCCTTGCGCCGTGAAAAGCGACGAAGAGGCGGCTGATATCCGGCACAAAGGCAACGCTCGTACCGGCAGCCTGTCTGCTACAAAGCATAGACGGCAACCGTAACGTCCGCCATTGCATTCTGGGAACACTTCAGTTACGCATTAAGCTACTGTCCGTAACCCACGGCGTAACCGCGGATTCCGAACCCACGCCAGGGCTGATTTTGTTCCCTGCCCAGCGTGCCGGCTCGGCCATAGGCCCGCCGCAGCCGAGCGAAGGCCAGAAGCGGAACCAGCAACCGACCGGCACTGGCGGACCCTGAGCACCATCAGGAAGACACGGTTCATCTGTGGTTCATGTAGCTGTGCCAGCCTTCAGGCCACATGCCCCTCAGGACGCATCGCATGACGAGCGCGATGGTAGGTCTCTGTCTCCTGAGCCTGCTACTTGGCGCGTGCGCCGGGCCGCCCGCCGCGCCATCGTCTTCGCCTTCAGGTCAGCCATCGCCAGTGCAGCCGAAGCCTTCGGGTCAAGCATCGCCGGTGGCCGCGGAGCAGCCGCTCGCACCCGAGACCAGCCCAGCCGGCGACATTCCCGATAACCAGGTGTTCGTCACGTTCGCCTCGCCAGGCGGCGGATACCAGCTGCAGATCCCAGAAGGTTGGGCGCGCACCGACAGCGGGACCGACGTACGCTTTGTGAGCAAGCTGGATGGCGTGCAGGTGACGCTTACCAGCGCCTCAAGTGCCCCAACCTCCGCGAGCGCACAGGCAACGCAGGTAGCGGATCTGCAAACGTCCGGACGCGCAGTCCAGGTGAATACGGTGCAGGATGTGCAGCTGCCAGCGGGCCCGGCCGTCCTGGTGGACTATGCCTCCAATTCCGATCCAGACCCGGTCACTGGCAAGCAGGTCCGCCTGGAGAACAACGCGTATCTCTTCTATCGGAACGGCAAAGTCGCCATGCTGACCCTGTGGGCGCCGTTAGGCGCCGACAACGTCGATCAGTGGCAGCAGATGGCGCAGAGCTTCCATTGGACCTGACAGCGCGTCCGGCGACGCCAGCAACACGCGCGCTGGAAGCCCACGACCTCTATCGCTTCTATCACTCCGGCGAAGACGAAACGCTGGCGCTGCGCGGCGTCAACTTCCAGGTAGATCTCGGCGAAACCGTGGCAGTGGTTGGTCCTTCCGGCAGTGGAAAATCAACGCTGCTCGCCTGCCTGGCCGGGCTCGACGAGCCCGATGGCGGGTATGTCCTGTTGCGCGGGCAGCGACTTACTCGCCGGACGGAGTCCGAGCGGGCGGCCATGCGCGCCGCGCACGTAGGCATATTGCTGCAATCCGGCAATCTGCTGGAGCACCTGAGCGTCGAAGACAACATCGCACTGCCGATGCGAATTGCGGGCGCATTCGACGAGTCACGCCAACGCGAGCTGCTTGTACGCGTGGGCCTGCATCACAGGCGCCGTGCGCGACCGTCTGAGCTCTCAGGTGGAGAATCCGCTCGTGCTGGCCTGGCGGTGGCGTTTGCTTGTAACCCCACGGTGCTGCTTGCAGACGAACCAACTGGCGAGGTGGATGCCGACACCGAACAGCAGATATTGGAGCTATTCGATGAACACCAACGCGGGGGTGGAGCGCTGGTGATTGCAACGCACAGTGACGCGCTGGCCGGTCGTGCGCGCAGGATTGTGCGGCTGGTCGACGGTCGGGTGGCCGATGCGTGAACCAGCAGTGGTCGACGCCCAGCATCTGGGGCGTGTCTACCGGCGCGGAAATGCACAGGTCGTAGCGCTCGCCTCCGCCACGTGCGCGATTCGAGCACACGACCGTATCGCCGTGGTCGGGCCTTCGGGAAGTGGCAAATCTACGTTACTCCACCTGCTGGGTGGCCTCGATCAGCCGACCACTGGCACGATTGCCTGGCCTGCCCTGGGCCGCCGTGAAGTGCTTCGTCCAACACACGTGGCGTACGTCTTCCAGGCACCCAGTCTGCTGCCCGCGCTATCGGTCATCGAGAATGTCGAGCTGCCCCTGTTGCTCGGCGACATGGACACCACCGCGGCGCGCAACGCCGCGCTCGATACGCTGGAGCGCCTGTGTCTCAGCGAGCTCGCGGAGCGTGTGCCCGAAGAGCTTTCCGGTGGACAGGCCCAGCGTGTGGCACTGGCACGCGCGTTGGCGTCTCGCCCGCATCTGCTGCTGGCTGACGAACCCACCGGCCAGCTGGATCATGCAACCGCCCGCCAGGTGCTCGACACACTGGAGGCATCGCTCCAGGACACACCGACCGCGCTCGTTATCGCCACACACGATCCGGCCGTCTTCGGACGAATGAGGACGACGTGGCGGATGCAACACGGCACGCTCATGGATGCTGCGGCATGCTGAGCCTGCTGTGGTTGAAAGGTCTGATCGCCCGCCGCTCGGCGCGTCTGGTTGGCGCGATGGCTGGAGTGATGGTGACAGTCGCTTTGCTGGCATCGATCGGCTCGTTCATCGCCGCGAGCAGCGCGTCAATGACGCGTCGTGCGCTCACCGATGTGCCGGTGGACTGGCAAATCCAGCTGGCCCCGGGCGCGGACGTCGCAGCGGTGACGTCCGCGCTTGGACAGGCAACTTCCTACCAGGCGCTGGCCGAGGTGGGATACGCCGACCTAAGCGGGCTGTCGGCGACCTCCAACGGTACGGTGCAAACGACCGGTGCCGCGAAGGTCCTCGGACTCAGTCCAGAGTACACGCAGCTCTTCCCCTCCGAGCTACGTCTGCTCATTGGCTCAATGGATGGCGTGCTCCTCGCTCAGCAGACGGCCGCAAACCTGCAGGTCACCGTTGGCGACTTCGTCACCATTCAGCGCATCGGACTCGATCCAGTCGTAGTCCAGGTGGCTGGCGTGGTGGATCTGCCTCAGGCGGATTCGCTCTTTCAGGCCGTGGGCGTACCGCCGGGCGCCGCACCGCAAGCGCCGCCTGATAATATCCTCCTGCTGCCGGCCGACCAGTGGCATGCGCTCCTGGATCCGCAAGCGTCCGTGCGCCTGGACTCCGTCCGGACTCAGTTGCACGTGCGCGTGGCGCACGACCTGCCATCGGACCCGGAGTCCGCCTATACCCTCGTCCAGCAACGTGCGCGCAATCTCGAGGCGCGGGTGGCAGGCAGTGCACTGGTGGGGGACAACCTCGGCGCCCGGTTGCTCGGCGTGCGAGCCGACGCGCTGTACTCACGCGTCTTGTTCTTGTTTCTTGGACTACCTGGTGTGCTCGTGGCCGCGCTGCTCACCGTTGCCGTGGCAGCCTCCGGCGCCGACCGACGCCGCCGAGAGCAGTCACTGCTGCGAGTGCGCGGTGCCTCCAGCGCACAAATCCTGCGACTCGAAGGCCTCGAAGCCCTGGTCGTTGGAGTGGGCGGAGTCCTGGCCGGTCTGGTCCTATCAGTGGCGGCCAGTCCGCTGATGGGTGCGCCGGTCGCGGCTGCCGATATGGCAGTCTTGTGGCTGGTGGTCGCTGCGTTGGCAGGACTGGGTCTGGCTGCAGGTGCCGTGCTCATACCCGCCTGGAGGCAGGCGCGCCGCCCGACATGGGCGGGCATTCGCACAGCGATCCACGTGAATCGCTCACCTCTCTGGCAGCGGGCGTATCTCGACGTCCTCCTGCTCGTCGGATCCGCGCTCGCCTTCTGGCAGATGGCGAATACTGGCTACCAGGTCGTGCTGGCACCGGAGGGAGTCGCCCAGTCGTCGGTTGCCTATCAGGCATTTCTGGCGCCGGTGTGCTTGTGGTTGGGGGTTGGTCTCCTGGCGTTACGTTTGGCGGACCGCGCGCTCGATCGTGGCCGTCGCGTAGTGAGTTGGCTGGCCCAGCCGCTCGCGGGGCGACTCTCCGGAGTAGTCGGTGCGTCGCTGCGGCGTCAACGCGAGCTGATCACTCGGGGCATCATCATGGTCGCATTGGCGGAGTCGTTCGCCACCTCGACGGCCGTGTTCAATACGACCTACAACGCCCAATCGCGAGTAGATGCCGAGCTTACCAACGGGGCTGATGTGACCGTGACCGGTTCGACCGCATCCAATCCGGGTGGCCTGCTCCCACAGCTCGCCTCGTTGTCGGGTGTCGTCGCCGCGCAGCCCATGCAGCATCGCTTCGCGTACGTCGGAACGGACCTCCAGGACCTCTTCGGCATCGATCCACTTCACATCAATGATGCAACCAGCCTGTCGAACGCGTACTTCGCGAACGGCGACGCCCGAGCAACCCTGGCCGCTTTGGCGGCCCAGCCTGACGGCGTTCTGGTCGCGGCCGAAACTGCCAGTGACTACCAGCTGCAATCGGGCGATCGCATCAGTCTCCGGCTGCAAAGCTCCACAGACCACCAGTACCACGTGGTGCCCTTTCGCTTCATCGGCGTTGTGCGAGAGTTCCCAACTGCGCCAAAGGACTCGTTTCTGGTCGCCAACGCGGCATATGTGGCGGAGCAGACTTCGAATTCGTCAACGGAAGTCGTGCTGTTGCGCACTTCAAGCGAGTCAACAGATGTTGCGGCCAGAGTGCGTACACTCACTAGCGGTCTGGCCGGTGTGCGGGTGACTGACCTCGGCTCGACGCAACGTAGCATCAGCTCCAGTCTGACGGCGATCGATTTGCGGGGCCTCACCCAGCTGGAGCTGGCGTTCGCAGTGCTGCTCGTCGGCGCCGCGGCCGGCCTTGTTCTGAGCCTCGGTCTGGCCGAACGTCAGCGGTCGTTTGCCATCCTGGCGGCGCTGGGTGGGCGCTCGCGGCAGCTAGGCGCGTTCCTCTGGAGTGAAAGCCTGTTGATCGTCGTGGTGGGCAGTCTCCTCGGAGTCACGCTCGGCTTCGGCGTGGCGCAGATGCTGGTGGTGTTGTTGACGGGCGTATTTGACCCGGCGCCCGAAGGACTGGCCATACCCGCCGCGTATCTGGTGGCGCTCCTATTCACCGCCGCGCTGACTGCTGTGTTGGCCGTTCTTGCGGCGGTCGCCGCGGCTCGGCGAACGCTGGTCGACGCGCTGCGCGACCTGTGAACCATCCAGCGGTAGCTCGACCTGAACGTGCTGCCGTGGCCGAGCTAAGCGGCGGGGTTCGCCAGGCTCCTACTTGTTGCGCGGACTCGTCGCCCTGGTCGCCGTTGCGAAGCGCTGCTCCACTGGAACGTAATCGATGTCATAGCCGAAGTGGCGCGGCCCCCCCAGCTCGATGCCGGCCGGCGTTCGCCATTTGGGATCGCACGGGATGCCCAGCACTACAACACGGAACCCGTATCGCAAGTGCTCCGTAGTGATCGCCTGACCAGAGTCCGCGTCGAGAATCGTGATCAGGTCCGGCACGCTGGCGACGATCTCACCATCGCGAATCGCCACCAGGTTTTCATTCTGAAAACGCACGACCATACGGGCTGCCGCGTCGGAGTCCATTCCCTCGAGAACACACTCGCCCAGGGCCCAACCCCTCGACGTGCGCCGCTGTACATCGACGATCTTGCCGCGGAAAATGAGAACGCCGTTCGTGACTTTGAGAATCGCGGCAATCGAGTCCTGCTTCGCAGCGTTTGCCTCACGGCTCGCCCGCCCGATTCGCTCGCTGTAGGAGACACTGCCGAGCACGGCCGCTTCGCGCACCTGCCGCCCAGTAATCGGGAAGGCCACCCCGGCGCAGATTGCGCCCATGTCCACGGATATCGAACGGGCGAAACGCTCTGCCCAGAAGTTGTCGATCGTGTACAGCACCACACTATTGCCATGCTCGTCCGCGATGGCGAAAGGACACGCGCTAATGCCGTGCATGGTCAGTGTGACAAGCTGGATCTCCGGGTATGCCCGGCCCATACCGTCTCCATCGACCACGGGAATGCCAAGTTGCGCGGCGATAAAGAATGGGACCATCGAATTGATGCCACCAATCTCGTCGGGCATGACCGCCTTCACCCGACCCTGCAAGCAGCGGTTGATCGTCTCGTACGCCTGGACCATCTCCTTGCCGAGCGGGAATTTCTCGATGAGCGGCACGGGCGACCCAAGCGAGAACGGCAGGACGACCAATGTGTCGTCGTCCAACTCATCGGCGGTCACGAGCCGCATGGGACCGTGGCGCGCTAGCGCCTGCAGTGCGACGAGTGTCCCCAGGTACGGGTCCCCGCCACCGCCGGTGCCCAGGACCGCCGAGCCACTGGCGATATCGCGCAGCGCCTGCTCGTGCAGTAGCCTCATCCGTACGATCGTGCGGGCGACTCGCGCTGCATTCCGAGAATCACCGCGCGAACTCCGTATTGTAGATTCTTGGTCGTCACAGGTTCGGCGGTCTCGGGGTCCAGCACGGTGATCAGGTCGGCTCTGTCCTCGACGGCCACCAGATGCTCATTCTCAAAACGTAGTGTCAGCTGGCTGCCAGTCCACTTGCCTGTGCCCTGGAACGTCGCCTCGCCACGTACGCAACCCGACTCCGTGCGCCGCTGTACATCCACGACGTTGCCGCGAAAGAGCTCTACGCCGCCGGTCAGCTTGCGCAACGCCTCAATCGGATTCTGGTGCTGCTGGCGCGCCTGACGGATATGTTGACCGATCCGCTCGGCTCGCGTCAGCGTCCCCGGCGTCATTGATGCCTTCAACTGACGACCAGACATCAGGCACGCCGCGATCATCGCCGTGGAACCCATCTCGGTGCAGATCGTGCGCGCCAAACGGTCGGTCCAGGCAGGATCCACGGCATCGATGATTGATATGTTGCCTTTTTCATCCGCGATGGCCATGGGGCCCGCTGCTATCCCGTAGATCGTCGGTATCACCATCTGCATTTCAGGCCCGGCGCCTCCGATTCCGTCGGCGTCGACCATGGGGATACGCAGGCGGGCTGCCACCGCAAATGGTGTCGTGGACTTGAGTCCGTCCCCGTCCGCGGCGGCCGTGTAGTCGATCGCGCGATCGACAAAGGTCTGCAGCGCCAGAAACGCGCCGACGACCTCGGTGCCTTTCGGCAACTTCTCGACCATCTCCATCGGTGTTCCGATCAGCGCCGAAGTCGCCACCAGGCAATCGTCCGAGATCTCGTCCGGTAACACGAGCTGCACGGGGCCAGAGGTACGAAGCGCCTCCATACCGATCTGCTTGGCGACATCTGGGTCGCCCCGGCTTCCGCCGCCGAGTACGGCAGCCCCGAGGGCGATGTCCTCGAGATTTTCGGTATGGATCAGCCGCATGACAGGCCAAGGGGTCGCTCCGACAGCACCAGGTCGCCAACAGCCTTGATTCGGATACGGATCGCATTGCTCGGCAGGTAGGTCAGGGGGACCTCGTCGACGTCGAGAACACGCACACTTGATGCATCTGCGCCCGCGGCGATGGCCTTTTGCACCGCCTCTTGTTTGGCGTTCTCGAGCGCCTGATCGCGGGTCAGGTTCTCCAGCGAACAGACCCGATCGACCTCCCCGCCGATCTGGGCTATCGCAGCTCCGATCGCATTGGCAACCGCGAAGTGCTCTGGCTTGATCACTTCGCTGGCTCCCTGAATCGGACGACCAATCAAGATCGAGCCACCGCCGACGAGGATGACCGGCAGCGCGGCCGCGCTGGTCTTCATGCGGTCCACAGCCACATCGATGGATTGCTGGATCAAGTCGAGGGTGCGATGGACCAGGTTCTTGTCCAGACCCGCGACTCGCCCCGGTTCGCCAACCGCCGTGTAGCCTGCGGCGACGGCGATGTCTGTGGTCGTCAGCGTGTCACCACCAAAGACCAGGCCGCGCGTGGTTAGCTCATAGCCGACGGAATCGGGGCCAACGCGCACGGTGCCATTCGCACGCACCAGACTGCCCCCACCAAGTCCAAACGAGTGGACGTCAGGCATGCGGAAGTTGGTGCGTACTCCGCCAATGACGACGGCAAGGGAGGATTCACGTGGGAAGCCGTTCGTCAGCATGCCGACATCCGATGTC